>DATING010000538.1:0-10640 GCA_035474555.1 Longimicrobium sp.
GGCTGGCGGCGTATTACACGGGCGACGCCGCTCTCGAGATCGACCAGCTGCGCGCGCACCTGGGCGAGCGGCTGCCCGAGCACATGGTGCCGGCGGCGTACGTCCGCCTGGAGACGCTTCCCCTTACGCCCAACGGCAAGCTGGACCGCGAGGCGCTGCCGTCGCCCGACGGCGAGGCGTTCGCCCGGCACGGCTACGAGGCGCCGGTGGGCGAGACTGAGCAGGCGCTGGCCGAGATCTGGAGCGAGCTGCTGGACGTGGAGCGGGTGGGCCGCCACGACGACTTCTTCGAGCTGGGCGGCCACTCGCTGCTCGCCCTGCAGATGGCCTCGCACGTCCAGCAGGTGCTGGACCTGGAGGTGGAGCCGGGCAAGGTGTTCGAGTGCCCGGTGCTCAAGGACCTGGCGGAGGTGCTGGCCGCGGCCGGGCGCGCGGAGCTGCCGCCGATCGAGCGGGTGGACCGCGGCGGGCACCTGCCGCTCTCCTTTGCGCAGCAGCGCCTCTGGTTCCTGGAGCAGATGGGCGGCCTGGGGAGCGCGTACCACGCGTCGCAGCGGCTGCGGCTGCGCGGCGCGCTGGACCGGGCGGCGCTGGCGCGCGCGCTGGACGGCCTGGTGGCCCGCCACGAGGCCCTGCGCACCACGTTCACGGAGGTGGACGGGGCCCCGGAGCAGCGCATCGCCCCCGCGGAGGCGGGATTCCACCTGGTGGAGCTCGACTTGGCGGGCCGCCCGGACGCGGAGCTGCAGCGCGTGATGGCGGAGGAGACGCGCGCGCCCTTCGACCTGCGGCGGGGCCCCCTGGTCCGTGGCCGCCTGGTCCGCCTGGCGGACGACGACCACGTGCTGCTGCTGACCATGCACCACATCGTCACCGACGGGTGGTCCATGGGCGTGCTCTTCGACGAGCTCTCGGCCTTGTACGCCGCCCATCGCGAGGGCAGGGACGCGCAGCTCGCCGCGCTTCCCGTGCAGTACGCGGACTACGCCGTGTGGCAGCGGCGCTGGGTGGAGGGCGACGTCCTGCGGGAGCAGGCGGAGTACTGGACGCGGACGCTCGCGGGCGCGCCGGAGCTCCTGGCGCTGCCCACGGACCACCCCCGGCCGGCGGAGATGGACCACGCGGGGGCGGGGTTCCTGGTGGAGCTGGACGCGGAGCTCACGGCGGGGCTCAAGGCCCTGTCGCGCCGGCACGAGACCACCATCTACATGACGCTGCTGGCGGCGTGGGCCGTGGTGCTGGGCCGGCTCTCGGGCCAGGACGACGTGGTGATCGGCACGCCCACGGCCGGCCGCGGGCGGCCGGAGATCGAGGGGCTGATCGGGTTCTTCGTCAACACGCTGGCGCTGCGCGTGGACCTGTCCGGGGCGCCGACGGTGGCGCAGCTGCTGGAGCGGGTGAAGGAGCGGGCGCTCGAGGCGCAGCGTCACCAGGACATCCCCTTCGAGCAGGTGGTGGAGCGGGTGCAGCCCGCGCGCAGCCTGTCGTACAGCCCGCTCTTCCAAGTGATGCTGGATTGGCGGAACGCGCCCCGGGGCAGCATGGGGCTGCCGGGGCTGGAGCTGGGGCGTGCGGCGGGGGTGGAACGGGACACGGCGAAGTTCGACCTGTCGCTTTCCCTGGAGGAGTCGGACGGGCGTATCGCCGGGAGCCTCACCTACGCGACGTCGCTCTTCGCGCGGGAGACGGTGGAGCGCTGGGCGGGCTACCTGCGGCGCGTGCTGGAGGAGATGGTGGCCGACGACGCGCGCGGGGTGGAGCGGCTGGCGCTGATGCCGGAGAGCGAGCGCGCCCTGGTGGTGGAGGCGTGGAACCGCACGGACGAGCCCTTTACCGACCTCGTCCTCATCCACCACCACTTCCAGGCGCAGGCCGCGCGCGCGCCCGGCGCGACCGCGGTGGAGTTCGGTGACGAGTCGCTCACCTACGCCGAGCTGGACGCGCGGGCCAACCGCCTGGCGCACCGGCTGGTGGAGCGGGGCGTGCGCCCCGAGGAGCGGGTGGCGCTCTGCATGGAGCCGTGCAGCGGGGCGATCGCCGGCCTGCTGGGGGTGATGAAGGCCGGCGCGGCCTACGTCCCCCTGGACCCCGCGGCGCCGGACGAGCGCACCGCGTTCATGCTGGCCGAGTCCGGCGCCCGCATCGTGCTCGCCGACGCGGCGACCGCCGCGCGCCCCTGGGCCGCGGGATACGACGTGCTCGTCGTCGGCGGTGAGCTGGACGCGGCGCTGGAGCGCCATCCCGCCACGCCCCCCGCGGTGCAGATCGGGCCGCGCCACCTGGCGTACGTCCTCTACACCTCCGGCTCCACCGGGCTGCCCAAGGGCGTGCTGGTGGAGCACGGCGGCGTGTGCAACACCATCGCCACCTTCTCCCGGCTGTACGAGAACGGGCCGGAGTCGCGGGTGCTCCTCTTTGCCCCGCTGCACTTCGACGCCTCGGTGCTCGACGTCTTTACCGCGCTGGCCAACGGCGGCACGCTGGTGGTGGCCCCGCGCGAGGAGACGATCCCCGGCGACGAGCTGACCGCCCTCCTGGCCCGCAAGCGGATCACCCACGCCAAGTTCACCCCCAGCGCGCTGGCGGCCACCCCGTGGGCCCACCTCCCGGAGCTGGAGGTGGTGATCCTGGGCGGGGAGGTCTGCTCGGCCGAGCTGGTGGAGCGCTGGGCGCCCGGCCGCCGCTTCTTCAACGGCTGGGGGCCCACCGAGGTCAGCGTCCGCTCCACCGCCTTCCAGGCCACGGACGGCACCAGCCTGCCGCCGATCGGGCGGCCGCTGGGCAACGTCACGCACTACGTCCTGGACCCCGCCGGACGGCCCGTCCCCATCGGCGTCCCCGGCGAGATCTACGTGGGCGGCGCCGGCGTCACGCGCGGCTACCTGGGGCGGCCGGCGCTCACCGCCGAGCGCTACGTCCCCGACCCCTTCGCCAGGCACCCCGGCGCGCGGATGTACCGCACCGGCGACAAGGTGCGCTGGCGGTCCGACGGGATGCTGGACTTCGTCGCGCGGATGGACGGGCAGGTGAAGGTGCGCGGCTTCCGCATCGAGCTGGGCGAGATCGAGGCGGTGCTGCGCCGGCATGAGCGCGTGGCCGACTGCGTGGTGATGGTGCGCGAGGACGTGCCCGGCGACCCGCGGCTGGTGGCGTACGTGGTGGGCGAACCGCAGGTGGAGGCGCTGCGCGTGCACGTGCGGCAGAGCCTGCCGGAGTACATGGTCCCGGCCGCGTTCGTCTTTTTGGAGGCGCTCCCGCTGTCGCCCAACGGCAAGCTGGACCGCAAGGCGCTCCCGGCGCCGGAGTACGGGGCGGCGGAGGAGGCGTACGTGGCGCCGCGGACGCCGATGGAGGAGGTGCTGGCGGGGATCTGGGCCGAGGTGCTGGGCGTGGAGCGGGTGGGCGCGGAGGACAGCTTCTTCGAGCTGGGCGGGCACTCGCTGGTCGCGACCCGCGTGGCCGCGCGCGTCCGCGCGGTCTTTGGCGTGGACCTCCCGCTGCGCGCCGTCTTCGAGCGGTCGGTCCTCTCGGAGCTCGCGGCCGAGATCGAGCGTCTGCGTGGCAGCGGCGCGGCGGCCGGCGAGGGCGCCATCGCCCCCGCCGCGCGCGACGGTGACCTGCCGGTGACGTTCGCGCAGGAGCGGCTCTGGTTCGTGGACGCGCTGGACCCGGGAAGCCCGGTGTACGCCATCCCGTTCTCGTACCACATCGCCGGCCGTCTCGACCTCGACGCGCTCCGCCGCGCGCTGGCCGAGCTGGTGCGCCGCCACGAGCCGCTGCGCACCACGCTCCCGGCCGTGGACGGCGTCCCCGTGCAGCGGATCGCCCCGCCCCCGGCCGAGTTCGACCTGCCGGTCGCCGACCTGCGGCAGCTGCCGGAGGACGAGCGGCAGGGCGAGGCCGGCCGCCTGGCGGCGGAAGCCGCCGCGCACCGCTTCGACCTGGCGCGCGGGCCGCTCTTCCGCGCGTCGCTCGTCCGCGTGGCCGACGATGAGCACCGCCTTCTCCTCAACCTCCACCACGCCATCGGCGACGGGTGGTCGCTGGGGGTGCTGAAGGAGGAGCTTTCCGCGCTCTACGGCGCCTTTGCGCGCGGCGAACCGTCGCCGCTGCCGGAGCCCGTGCTCCAGTTCGCGGACTACGCGGTGTGGCAGCGCGAGCGCCTGTCCGGCGCCGCGGTGGAGCGGCAGACCGAGTTCTGGCGGCGTGCGCTGGACGGCGCGCCGGCGCTCCTGGAGCTGCCGACGGACCGGCTCCGGCCGCCGGTGGAATCGCACCGCGGCGCGGTGGAGCGCCTGGTCGTCCCCTCCGGGCTGGCGGCGGAGGTGAACGCGCTGGCCCGCCGCGAGGGCGCCACGCTGTTCATGGTCCTTCTCGCCGCGCTGGACGTGGTCCTGGGACGCCTCGCCGGGCAGGAGGACGTGGTCGTGGGGACGCCGATCGCGGGGCGGACGCGGGCGGAGACCGACCGGATGGTGGGGCTCTTCCTGAACTCGCTGGCGCTGCGGACCGACCTGTCGGGCGACCCGAGCTTCCGCGAGCTGCTGGGGCGGGTGCGCGAGACCACGCTGTCCGCGTACGCGCACCAGGACCTCCCCTTCGAGCGGGTGCTGGAGGAGGTGCGTCCCGAGCGCAGCCTGGCGCACGCGCCCGTGTTCCAGGTGATGCTCAACCTCCGCAACTTCCAGCGCGGCGCCTTCCGGGCCGACGACCTGGAGGTGGCGGAGGGCGGTGGCGGCGGCGAGGTGGCCAGCAAGTTCGACCTCACGCTGTACGTGGGGGAGCGGGACGGGCGGATCGACGTCACCCTGGTGTACGCCGCCGACCTCTTCGACGCCCCGCGGATGCGCGAGCTCCTGGCGCAGCTCGAGGGGGTGCTCCGCCAGGCCGCGGCCGCGCCGGAGACCCGCATCGGCGCGCTGTCGCTGGCGACGGACGCGGCGCGCGGCGTGCTTCCCGACCCGGCCCGGCCCATCGAGGCCGAGGCCTGGCGCGGGGCCGTGCACGAGACGTTCGCCGCCCGCGCGGCACAGTCCCCGGACGCGCTGGCGATCTCCGATGGGGCGCAGACGTGGACGTACGCGGAGCTGGACGCGGAGGCCAACCGCATCGCGCACCGGCTGATGGACGGCGGGGTGCGGCCGGGCGACGTGGTGGCCGTCTACGCCCACCGCTCGGCGGCGCTCGTGCGGGCGCTGCTGGGGGCGTGGAAGGCCGGCGCGGCGTTCGCCGTCCTGGATCCGGCGTATCCGCCCGCTCGCCTGGCGGCGCAGGTGGAGGCGGCGCGTCCCGCGGCCCTGCTGCGGATCTCCGCCGCGGGCGAGGTGCCGGCGGAGGTGGCCGCCGCGCTCGCGGAGACCGCGCGGACGACGGTCGTCCTGACGGCGGACGGGAAGGACGACGGGCTCGGTGGATTCCCATCCGCCGCGCCCGCGGTGTCCGTCGCCGCCGACGACCTGGCGTACGTCGCCTTCACCTCGGGGACCACGGGCACGCCCAAGGCGATCGCCGGCACGCACCGGCCGCTGGCGCACTTCTTCGGCTGGTACGCGACGGAGCTCGGGATCGGCGAGGCGGACCGCGTCTCCCTCCTTTCGGGCCTGGCGCACGACCCGCTCCTGCGTGACGTCTTCGCCCCGCTGGCAGTGGGCGGCCGCCTCGTCATCCCCGATCCGGACCAGGTCGGCACGCCCGGCTGGCTGGCGGGGTGGATGCGGGACGAGGGGATCACCGTCGCCCATCTCACCCCCGCGATGGCGCAGGTCGTCGCGTCCTCCGCGGATGCGGAGCTGCCCGCGCTGCGCCTGGCCTGCTTCGGCGGCGACGTGCTGCGCGCGGGCGACGTGGAGCGGCTGCGCGCGCTCGCGCCGAACGCGGAGGCCGTCAACTTCTACGGCGCCACGGAGACGCCGCAGGCCATGGGCTTCTTCCGCCTCTCGGCGGACCTGGCGGCGGTGGGCCCGAGGGTCCCCGTGGGGCGGGGGATCGAGGGCGTGGACCTGCTGGTCGTCACGCCGTCGGGAACGCTGGCCGGAATCGGCGAGCGGGGGGAGATCGCCGTCCGCACCCCGTACCTCTCGCGCGGCTACCGGAACGACGCGGAGCTGACGGCCGCGCGCTTCGTCCCCAATCCCGGGACGGGCGACCCGGCCGACCGCGTGTACCGCACCGGCGACCTGGGCCGCTACCGCCCCGACGGCGCCGTGGAGCCCGCCGGCCGCGTGGACGGCCAGGTGAAGGTGCGCGGCTTCCGCGTGGAGCTGGGGGAGATCGAGGCCGCGCTGGCGAAGCACCCGTCCGTGCGCGAGGCCGTTGTCGCCGTTCGCGGCGACGACGCGGACCGCGTGCTGGTGGCGTACGCCGTCCCGCGCGAGGGCGCCGGGATCGACGCCGGGGCGCTGCGGGCGCACCTGAAGGCGATCCTCCCCGACTACATGGTCCCCGCGGCGCTCGTGGCGATCGCCGCGGTGCCGCTGACGGCGAACGGCAAGGTGGACCGCCGCGCGCTGCCGGAGCCCGAAGCGGCCGCGGCGGACGCGCGTCCCGCCGCGCCGCGCACGCCGACGGAGGAGATCCTGGCGCAGATCTGGGCCGAGGTCCTGCGCAGGGAATCCGTCGGCGTGGACGACGACTTCTTCGCGCTGGGCGGGCACTCGCTGCTGGCGACGCGGCTCCTGTCGCGGGTGCAGAACGCGCTGGGTGTCGTCGTTCCGCTCCGGGCGCTCTTCGAGGGGCCCACGGTGGCGGAGCTGGCCGTGCGCGTGGAGGAGATGCGCCGCGCCGGGCTGCCGGTGCTGCCGCCGGTGGTACGGGTGGAGCGTGACCGTCCCCTCCCGCTCTCGTTCGCCCAGGAGCGGCTCTGGTTCATCGACCGGCTGGAGGGCGGGAGCGCGCCGTACAACATCCCCGCCGCGCTGCGCCTCGCCGGCGCGCTGGACGCCGCGGCGCTGGAGCGGAGCCTGGGCGAGATCGTCCGCCGCCACGAGTCGCTGCGGACCGTCTTCCGCGAGGGGGACGGAGGCGCGGTGCAGACCATCGCGCCCTTCGCCGGCTTCGTGCTCCCCGTCGACGACCTGTCGGGGCTCCCCGAGACGGCGCGCGAGGCGGAGGTGCGGCGGCGCGCGCGGGAGGATGCGGCGCGTCCGTTCGACCTGGCCGAGGGCCCGCTTGTCCGCGCCGCGCTGCTGCGGGTGGCCGACGAGGAGCACGTCCTGCTGCTGTGCATCCACCACATCGTCACCGACGGGTGGAGCAGCGGCGTCCTCCTGGGCGAGCTGTCGGCGCTGTACGCGGCGTATCGAGAGGGGGGCGATTCGCCGCTGGCCGAGCTGCCCGTGCAGTACGCGGACTATGCCGTGTGGCAGCGCGCGCAGCTGGCCGGCGAGACCCTGGACCGGCAGCTGGCGTACTGGACGGAGCGGCTGGCGGGCGCGCCGGCGCTGCTGGAGCTGCCGATGGACCGGCCCCGGCCGCCGGTGCAGACGCACCGCGGCGCGCGGGAACGGTTCGACCTGCCGCGCGCGCTGCTGGACCGTCTCCAGGCGCTGGGCCGCAGCGAGGGCGCCACGCTGTACATGGTGATGCTGTCCGCCTTCCAGCTGCTGCTGTCGAAGTACAGCGGGAGCGCGGACGTCGTCGTGGGATCGCCGATCGCGGGACGGACGCGGCGCGAGGTAGAGGAGCTGATCGGCTTCTTTGCCAACACACTGGTGCTGCGTACGGACCTCTCGGCCGATCCCACCTTCCGCGAATTGCTGGGGCGCGTGCGCGAGGGGACGCTGGGCGCGTACGAGCACCAGGACCTGCCCTTCGAGCGGCTGGTGGCCGAGCTGCGGCCCGAGCGCTCCCTGAGCCACGCGCCGCTCTTCCAGGTGACGTTCGCGCTGCAGAACGCCGACCGCTCCGGCTTCGGCCTCGCGGGGCTGCGGATGGAGGCGTCGGCCGCGGAGGTGGAGACCACCCGGTTCGACCTGGGGCTCACCGCCGTCCCGCACGACGGCGGCATCCGCGGCACGATGGAGTACAGCACCGACCTCTTCGACCGCTCCACCGTCCGCCGGATGCTCAGCCACCTGGAGCGGGTGCTGGAGCAGGTCGCCGCGGACGCGGACGTGCGGCTCTCGCGGATGGACCTGCTTGGGGATGCGGAGCGCGCGCTGGTGCTGGAGGAGTGGAACCGGACGGAGCGGCCGTACCCGCGGGGCGTGTGCATCCACGAGCTCTTCGCGGCGCAGGTGCGGGAGCGGCCGGATGCCGTGGCGCTGGTCTGGGGCGAGGCGTCGCTGACGTACGGGGAGCTGGACGCGCGGTCGAACCAGCTGGCGCACCACCTGGTCCGGCGGGGTGTGGGACCCGAAACACGCGTGGGCGTGCTGCTGGAGCGCGGCGTGGAGCTGATGGTCGCGCTCCTGGCCGTGCTGAAGGCGGGCGGCTGCTACGTGCCGTTGGACCCCGCGTATCCGGCCGAGCGGCTGCGCCTGATGCTGGACGACGGCAGCGTTCGCGTGCTGCTCAGCCGCAGCGGCTTGGCGGGGGTGGTGGAGGGGGCGGTGGAATCAGGCGGCCTGGATGTCGTCCACCTCGATGACGCCGCCGAGGCGATCGCGTCGGAGCCGACCGAAGCGCCCCGCGGCGGGGCGACGGCCGAGAACCTGGCGTACATCGTCTACACCAGCGGCAGCACCGGCCGTCCCAAGGGGATCATGGTGGGCCACAGCCAGGTCGTGCAGCTCGTCGTCGAGACCGACTACGTGCAGCTGCGCCCGGGCGACCACGTCGCGCAGGCGTCCAACGCCGGCTTCGACGCGCTGACCTTCGAGCTTTGGGGCGCCCTCCTCAACGGGGCCACGCTGGTGGGGATCCCCCAGGACGTGCTCCTTGCTCCCCGCGCCCTTCGCGAGACGCTGCGCGAGCAGCGCGTCACCACGCTCTTCCTGACGACCGCGCTGGTGAACCAGCTTGCCAACGAGCAGCCGGACATCTTCTCCAGCCTTCGCGAGGTGCTCTTCGGCGGGCAGGCCGTGGACGCCGACAGCGTGCGGCGCCTGCTGAAGGCGGGCGGGCCGCAGCGGCTGCTGCACATGTACGGGCCCACGGAAACGACCACGTTCTGCCTGTACGAGGAGGTGGAGCACGTCGCGGAGGACGCGCTGACGGTTCCGCTGGGGCATGCGACGGGGAACCAGCGGATCTACCTGCTGGATGGTGCCCAGAACCCGGTGCCGCGGGGCGTGCCGGGCGAGGCGTACGTGGGCGGCGCCGGCGTGGCGCGCGGCTACCTGGACCGGCCCGGGCTGACGGCGGAGCGCTTCGTCCCCGATCCGTTCGCGGGAGAGCCGGGTGCGCGCATGTACCGCACCGGCGACCGGATGCGGTGGCGGGAGGAGCGGAAGCTGGAGTTCGTGGGGCGCCTGGACGAGCAGGTGAAGATCCGTGGGTTCCGGATCGAGCCGGGGGAGGTGGAGAGCGCGCTCTCGGCGCACGCGGCGGTGCGCGAAGCGCGCGTGATCGTGCGCGAGGACGTGCCCGGCGAGCCCCGGCTGGTGGCGTACGTGGTGGGCGAGGTGGAGGCGGAGGAGGTGCGCGCGTACCTGCGGGCGAGCCTGCCGGAGTACATGGTGCCGGCCGCCATCGTGGGCCTGGAGCGCCTGCCGGTGACGCCGAACGGAAAGCTGGACGTCAGGGCGCTCCCCGCGCCGGAGCTGGGCTCGGCCGAAGCGCGCTACGTGGCGCCGCGGACGCCGATGGAGGAGGTGCTGGCGGGGATCTGGGCCGAGCTGCTGCGCCTGGAGCGGGTGGGGGTGCAGGACAGCTTCTTCGACCTGGGCGGACACTCGCTCCTGGCCACGCGGATGGTGTCGCGGGTCCGGGAACAGTTCGGCGTGGAGCTGCCGCTGCGGGCGCTGTTCGAGCACCGCACGGTGGAGGCGCTGGCCCGCGTCCTGGAGGAATCGGAGGCGGTGGGCCAGGCGGGACCGGTGCCCGAGCCGGCACCCGGCCCCGAGGCCAGCCTGGACCACCTGCTCGCGGGGATGGACGAGATGTCGGACGAAGAGCTGGACCGCCTCCTGAACGCGCAACTTTGAAGGACCGGAAATCGGAATGATCGTCTCCCCCGGGTCTGGCGGCACGCTCTCGCGCAGCGAGAAGCAGGAACAGCTGCGGAAGATTCTCCTCGAGAAGATGGGCCGGACGCGCACCGCGCCCACCTCCTTTTCGCAGGAGCGGCTCTGGTTCATCGACCGGCTGGAGCCGGGCGGCACCGTCTACAACCTTTCCGTGGCACGGCGCCTGGAGGGTGCGCTGGACGGGGCGGCACTGGAGCGCGCGCTGGGCGAGATCGTCCGGCGCCACGAGGCGCTGCGCACGGTCTTCGGAGAGGTGGACGGCTCGCCGGTGCAGGTGATCGCTTCCTTCGGCGGGTTCGCCCTGCCGGTGGAGGACCTGTCGGAGTTGAGCGATGCGGATCGCGAGGCGGCGGTCCAGCGGCGCGCGGGCGACGAGGTGCGGCGGCCCTTCGACCTCTCGGCGGGCCCGCTCTTCCGTGCGGCGCTGCTGCGGCTGGGCGCCGAGGATCGCGTGCTGCTGCTCTCGATGCACCACATCGTCAGCGACGGGTGGAGCATGGGGGTGCTCTTCCG
>DATING010000539.1:0-3709 GCA_035474555.1 Longimicrobium sp.
ATACAACTGTGCCCAACGGCGCCGAGCCCCCTCCACAGGCCGGCACGATACTGCTGTGCCGTCCTGCTCCGGGGTCTCGGCCCTGCGGGCGCGCATCCCTCACGCAACGGCGTCCGGTCCGCCGGGTTCCGCCGGGGGCCCTCACCCCCCGGCCCCCTCTCCCGTACACGACCTGTCGGCACCCTCCAGTGCCTGCCCTGTACGGGAGAGGGGGAGAACCCCGTTCCTGCATCGCACGGCCTCCGTCCTCCCGCTCGGCACGGGGGTGTATACCCTCTCCCACGCAGTTTGTGGGAGAGGGTGGACGAGCCTAAGCGAGGCCGGGTGAGGGCCGCTGGAAGGGGCTCCCGCACGACGAACGCCCCCTCTCCGAAGCAGGTTTCCCGGGGGACGGAGCCGGGAGCCGGGAGACTCCACTCCATCCAAATGGTTGACTAACCCGTTGATCTATCTTAGCTTAGGGGACAATCACAACAGACATTCCTGCTCGGCGGCCGGCCTTTCGGGGTTTGGCCGCACTCAAAGACGCGGCGTTCCACGCCCGCGCACCGCAGTCTCGATCCGCGAAGAAAGTATCCGCCCTGCCACAGGAGGTCGCATGGAATTCAGGTCTGCCTTTCCCGTAGCCGTGCTCGCCGGCGCCCTCTTGGGCGTGGCCGCATCCGGCGGTCCGGACAAGCAGAACGCACCTGTTTCCAGCGCGATGGCCGTGGGCCTCGTGCGTGAGGCGAGCGCCGCCGTCTCCGGGGCCACCTGGGACATCCCCGTGGTGCGCAACGCCCCCGTGGAGCGCTTCGTGGGTATCTTCACGGGGCGCCAGCAGGACCGCATGGAGCTGTACCTCAAGCGCAGCGGGCGCTACGAGGGGATGATCCGCGGCAAGCTGCGCGAGCGCGGCATGCCCGAGGACCTGCTGTACCTCTCCATGATCGAGTCCGGCTTCAACCCCACCGCCAAGTCGCACGCCAGCGCCGTGGGGCTGTGGCAGTTCATCGAAGGCACCGGCACCCGCTACGGCCTGCGCGTGGACGGCTACGTGGACGAGCGCCGGCACCCCGAAAAGAGCACGGACGCCGCGCTGGACTACCTGGAGGACCTGCACAAGCAGTTCGGCTCGTGGTACCTGGCCGCCGCCGCGTACAACACCGGCGAAAACCGCGTGGCTCGGGTGATGAAGCAGGTCACGGGCAAGCAGAAGGGCGAGGACGCCGACTTCTGGCGCATCCGCAGCCGCCTGCCCAGCGAGACCCGCGAGTACGTGCCGCTGATGGTGGCCGCCGCGCTCATCGGCAAGGAGCCCGCGAAGTACGGGATGGGCGGCGTGCCCCGCTGGATGCCGCTGTCGCACGACGAGGTGCAGGTGCCCGCCGGAACGCGCCTCAAGGCCGTGGCCGAGGCCGTGGGCGTGACGGAGAACGAGGTCAAGCGCCTGAACCCGCACCTGGTGCGGAGCATGACCCCGCCGGGCAAGAAGCCGTACGCCGTGCGCGTTCCCGAGGGCCGGGCCGACCGCTTCGCCGCCAACTTCCCCGAGGTGCAGCGCCGCGCCGTGCAGCTGGCCGCCAGCGAAGCCGCCAGGGAGCGCGCCGCCGCCGCCCGCCGCGCCGCGAGCGTCCGGCGCCACACGGTGCGCAACGGCGAGAGCCTGTGGACCATCGCGCGCCGCTACGACACCACGGTCAAGAAGGTGCAGGCCGCCAACGGGCTGGGACGCCGCAACCGCATCCGCCCCGGCCAGCGCCTGGTGATCCCCTCCTGATCCCGGATCCCGACGCCTGAAAGACCGGCCGCCACGAAGAATCGTGGCGGCCGGTTTTGCTTCATCCCCGCATTTGTTTTCCTGAGGGAGGCGCCGCACGGTCCTGTCCCACACCTCATCCATGGCGCCGAGCGAAGGATCTACCATCCCCCCGATCGACCTCGGCTCACCTGCACGGACACCGCTTTCGGCCTTTCTCGCACGGGAGGATGAATCGCGCCGGCAGCAGGCGGCCCCCTCTCCCCCGGCCCCTCTCCCCCGCTCCGCAGGGGAAAGGGGAGAACTACGGGCGATCAGTGCCGCAGCGTCACGCCCACGCGCATTCCACCCGTATCCAGCGGCAGGACTGCGAGGCCGGAATCCGCCTCCCGGCCGGGGCGCCCTCCCAGCGCGAAGCTGGTCCCGAGCCCGATGATGCCTCCCAGGCACCCGCCGACGATGCCGTAGATGAGCGTCTTGTACTCGGGCCCGAGCGTGCAGTCCGAATCCGCCCCGCACCTGTCCGCGCCGAACGTGGCGAACGCGACGCCCGTCGTCATCCCCACGAGCACCCCCGTGATCATCCCCAGCTCGATGGCGTCCGGGGATAGTGCCACGCCGCCCACCGGCACGGCTCCGGAGGGGACCAGCACCGCCGGGAGCGGCTGGATGGACGGAACGGCATCCGCCCGAAACTCCGGCTGAGCGGCGGCGGGAAGGGCGGCCAGCGTCACCGCGATCAGAGCGAAGAAGCCCGGGATGCGCATGATGGAAGACGCGAAAGGGGGGAGATGAACGCGGGATATCACGAACGGAGAACGCCGGGGGGGCAGATTTTGGCCCCAGAGCGAATGAATTCGCCGCAACGACGACACGAAGTCCGCCTGCGCGGACTGTCCGTCACGGGCGAGTGCCACCCCCGCACGAAGCCCGGTGGAGACAATCACCTCCAACAGGATTGGGGGAGGTCGCGAGGAATCGAGCGGGAGGGGGCGCCGGCGGGAGTCTGCCCCCGTGCACGAACCGCCGTTCTCCCCCTCTCCCGGCGCAGTTTGCCGGGTGAGGGGGCCGGGGGGTGGGGACTACCCCGCCGCCTCCAGCAGCTTGCTGACGGGAAAGATCGTGTGCACGGCGTATCCGCGCGCTTCCACCGCCTCGCGTCCGCCGGCCTCGCGGTCCACCAGCGCAATCACGGCCAGCACCGTACCGCCCTCCGCCTCCACGGCGTCGCAGGCCTCCAGAGCGCTCTTCCCGCTGGTGACCACGTCCTCCACCACCACCACGCGCGCGCCGGCGTGAAAGCATCCCTCCACGCGCTTGCCCGTGCCGTGGTCCTTGGGCTGCTTCCGCACGGTGAACGAATTCACCGGATCCCCCGCCAGCCACGAGGCGTGGGCAATGGCGTACGACACCGGGTCCGCACCCATCGTCAGCCCACCGACGGAATCCGGCGCCAGGCCGGCCTCGCGCAGCAGCGCCAACCCCATCCGCCCCACCAGCGCCTGCCCCTCGGCGTGCGTGGTGGTGGTGCGGCAGTCGATGTAGTAGCTGCTGCGGGCCCCCGACGCGAGCACGAAGTCGCCCGTGCGGAACGAGCGCTCCAGCAGCAGGGCCCGCAGGCGGTCGCGGTCGCTCATTCCTCCTCCTCCACGGTCAGCTTGGGGGGCGTGGGGAGCGCGACCCACTCCTCCATCGTCAGCGGCTGGGGATAGGCCTCGTGGAACTTGGCGTGCAGCGCGCTGATGGCGGCGACGGTGGCCGTGTCGCTGCGCACGTCGCTGTCGTCGCCGAACTCCAGGAACTCGATGTACGTGTCGCGGTGGTCCGCCGAGGCGAACGCCCACGCATGCGCGCCGCGCGCCGTGGCGGCGTTGTGCAGCACGGCCCAGGCCTCCGCGTACTCGGGGATGCGGTCCTGCGGCACGTGGCGGCGGATGGTTACCAGCCGGCGAGTCGACGTCTCCATGGGAA
>DATING010000540.1:0-9403 GCA_035474555.1 Longimicrobium sp.
CCCACCAGCAGGATCCTCACGCCGCGTCCTCCGCCGCTAGCAACCGCTCCACCGTCCGCTCCACGGCGAAGTTCTCGAGATAGAGCGCCCGCATCGCCTCCCGCAGCGCCGCGTGGTCCGCCGCGCCGATGGGGGTCATCCCGGGATCCTCGTGAAGCCGCACGGCATGCTCGCCCATCCCGATCAGGTCAGTCGGCGCGCTATGCGCCACGCCCGACACGAACAGCCCGAACGAGTTGTACATCCCGCGCGTCGTGACGGTCGGCAGGCCGTTTGCCAGGCACGCCATCAGCGAGGTGCGGCGCGTGTTGCCGCCGTCCGGATAGGGCTGGATGGCGACGTCGGACGCCTGCAGGTGAAGCGAGACGTCCTCCGGCGGCAGAAAGCCGGGCGCCACGACGTGGGCGTAGCGCGTGGCATCCGCAGAGCGCAGGCGATCGGCGAACGCGGGGCCGCCGCCGCCCAGCAGCAGGATGCGTGCGTCCGGCCGGTAGTGCGTCAGCCCGAAGAGCACGTCGTGCAGCATCCCCCCGATCACCTCGCCGTACGTGCCGAAGTGGACGAAGATGGGGCGAACGCCATCCTCCGAGAGCGCGCGGCGGAGGGTGGCAATGCGCTCGGGATCTTCGACGAACGGGATGGTGGAGGGGATGGGGAGCGTGTCGATGCGCAGGCCGGCGGGCGCGAGGGGGCGCAGCAGCCACTCCCACGCATCCGTGGACACGTACACGCGTGTGGATGCGCGCAGGAGGTCGCGCGCCATCCAGCGGTTCACCGCCGCGAGCAGGTTGCGCTGCGGGCGCTGCCATCCGAAGGGAAAGAACGGCTCGTGGAACATCACCCGCACGTCGTCCCCCGCGCGGTAGCGGGCCAGGAGCCAGCGCGCGAAGGCGACGTTCATCCCCCGCATCCCCCACGCCTGCGGCGCGTACTGCACGAGGAGCCGCCGCGGCGCGGGAAAATGGTCCAGCGCCCGCCCCAGCTCCGCCAGCGCTCCGCGCCCGAAGCCGCGCATGGGATGGACGGTCGCGCGGCGGAGGGACACGCCCGCCGCGTCCGGCGACCAGACGTGTACCTCGGGACCCGCGTCCGCCAGCGCGTCCGCCAGTAGCCGCGTGTAGTCGCCGATGCCGCCGCGCGACAATTCGCCCGTCAGCAGGTGCCAGGCGCCGGCCATCATGCCGCCGGGATGCCGGACGCAACTGCGGAGGCCAGCACCCGCTCGGTCGCGTCCACGTGGCGCTCCAGCGACATCCGCTCCGCGACGTCCCGCGCGCCCGCCCGCATCCCCGCGAGCAGCTCCGGCGCCCGCGCCGCGCGGAGGAGGGCGGCGGCGAGGTCGATGGCGGAGGGCGGATCGCCGGGGACGAGCCAGCCGTTGACGCCATCCGTCAGCCAGTCGTCGATCCCGCCCACGTCGAAGCCGATGGACGGCACGCCGAACACGCCCGCTTCCAATCCCACCAGGCCGAACGGCTCCGGCCACACGCTGGGGACGGCGAGCACGGAGGCGGAGCGGAAGAGCGCGGCGCGGCCGTCGTCATCCACCCAGCCGGTGAAGGTCGCGTCCACGTCCAGCCGCTGCGCCAGGCGCTCCCACGCGGCGCGCTGCGGCCCGTCGCCGGCCATCGTGAGGGGGATGCCGGCACCGAGCGCGGCGGACGCGTCGGCGACGGCGCGGATGAGCACGTCGCCGCCCTTCATCGCCGTCATGCGGCCCAGGAAGAGGACGCGGAGCGCGGCCGGCGCGGGGGCCGGGTCGCCGCGGAGGGTGGGAAAGAGGGGGATGGCGTGCACGCGGTCCGCCAGGGCGCCGTTGCGCACGTACTCGTCGCGCATGTGGCGGCTGGCGGTGACGATGGCCGCGTATCCATCGAACAGGCCGTTCTGCTCGTTGGCCCAGCGCCACCCCTCGATCACGGCGCCGGGGCGCATCCGCCCGCACTTTCGCATGGCGTAGATAGGGAAGCAGCCGGGCCCCAACGGCTTGCCGCAGGGGACCACGGCCGGCCACTGGTGCGACTTGAGGCCGCTGATGCAGGTGCCGAAGTAGCCGTGCATCATCTTTACCGTGGGCACGGCGTCCATCAGCGTGCCGTCCACGTGCAGCGGGCGCATGTTGTGGACGAAGGCGACGTCCGGCGCCCACGCCAGCGCGTCCGCCAGGGCCGCATCCATCCCCCGCTCCGCCATGCAGAAGTGCGGCGTCCCCTCCGGCGCCGGTGAAGGCTCGCCGGGGCGGACGGGGTCCAGGTGCAGCAGCGCGACCGCGTGCCCCCGCGCCGCCAGCGCGGGGATGACGGCCGCGAGGTAGTTCTGCACGCCCCCCGCGTCGCCCACCCCGTCGTTGGCGAAGAGGATGCGCAACGCTACTCCGGGCAGTCGCTGCCGTCCGCGAACCGGTTCACCTCGGCCGCGGGCACCTGCAGCCGCTGCAGCACCACGCCGTTGTAGCGCTCCGCCCGTTCCGCCGCGGACCGGCGGTAGGTGGCGTGCTTGGAGCTCACCGTCATCCCGTCCGTTCCCGGGATGGTGCGGAAGCCGTACTTGTTGATGAGGCAGCGGTTTACGACGGGCGGCACGTGCACGGCGTTGGTGCTGTCGCTCACGGCCCACAGCTGCCGGTCGCCCTCCGCGAACGCCGATTCCGCCAGCCGCGAGGGATCGCTCCCCATCCGCACCCGCTCCATGTAGATGCCGGCATGCGCGATCGCGTACAATCCCAGGAACGCCACCAGCACGCCGATGGGGATGGGGACGATGCGCTGCGCCTTGCGGGACAGCCGCTTCCACGCCCACAGCAGCGCGGCGATGGGGACGGCGGCCAGCAGCAGCAGCACCAGCGTGCGCATCACGGCCCCGAGGGTGGTGATTGGCCCGCCGTATGGCCCGCGGTCGATGGCGAGCCACGCCACCAGCACGGTGAACACCACGGCCGCGGTGAGCCAGCGGCCGCGGTCCTCGGGAAAGCCGGCCTGGGCCGTGCCCCGGCGCGTCATGGGGCTCATCGGGCGGCCTCCAGGCGAAGGCACTCGCCCTCCAGTGCCCACGGGTCCGCCACCTCGCGCAGCGGCACGGCGCGCAGCCCCTGCGCGTGCAGCTCCGCGCGGACGGCGTCCGCGGGCAGGCCCCGCTCGCGCCAGGCGGTGGGGTGCATCTCCACGAACAGCGCGAGCGAGCCGCCGCCGCGCGCGATGGTCTCGCGGGCGCCGCGCAGCGCCTCCAGCTCCCAGCCTTCCACGTCGATCTTGATGATCGTGGGCACGATTTGCTCCCGGGCGCAAAATTGGTCGATCGTCACCGTTTCTACCGTCTCCGTCCCCTCGTCCGCTCCCGACGCCAGCCGGCTGGTGCCGTGGTGCCCCTCCGCCGCCAGCGCCGCCCGCCCCTCCCGGTCCGATACCGCCGCGCGCACCGGATGCACGACGTCCGCCAGCCCGTTCAATTCCACGTGCGCCCGCAGCCCCGCGAACGCCTGCGCCGACGGCTCAAAGGCGTACACGCGGCCGCCCGGCCGCACCCATCCGCCCATCAGCAGTGCGTAGGCGCCCACGTTGGCCCCCACGTCCAGCGCGATGCCGCCCGGCGCGGAAGCGGCGCGAAAGGCCGCGTACTCCACGGGATTCCATCCCATGTAGCGAAATTCCGGCAGCACGCGCACCGTTTCGCCGCCCGGCAGCGTGGCCTCGATCCCCTGCCCCCCGCCCAGCGCGGCGTGGTACAGCGACCGCAGGCGGCGGCGCGCTCCGTTCTCTGGCAGCAGTCGCGCCACGGCGGCGCCCAGCGCTTCCAGCGGCGAGCGCCGGCGGTACGCGTGCCCCTCCGCGGTGTCGATGCGATCGTCAGGTTGGCTCAACAGGCTGGGCCCGGCAGAAGACGTTCAACCAAAGAGAATCTGCAGCAATTCGTCCCGGCTGATCTCGAAGTGAGTACCGACCTGCTCCAATATCTTTCCGAGCGTGCCGACACGAAGCGGGCTGTGCGCAGGGACGGTGATGCTGTGCTTGCCGCTCCTCTGGGTGGTCAGGCGGATGTGGCTGCCCGTTTGCCGCGTGCGCTCATATCCGAGTTTGGCCCCCAGCGCACGGACAAGTGTTTCGCCGTCCAAATTCCGAGGCAGCTTCATGCCGCGATCACTTCCTCGCGGACAAAGTGCAGCCGGATGATTCGGGGTGATTCACCCTCGTCAAAGTGGCACTGCACTGCGTCCCGCACCATGTCCCGCAGTTCAGGAAGGGTATCCGCCTCCGTTACGATTGAGGTTCCGAGAGCGCTCGCGATGTAGCCGCCCTCCACGGCCTCCTCAACCATGAAGATGATCTCGTTCATACGCTCATACGCTCCTCTCTGGAAGTGATCTTCGAAAGCTGATCACGTGCGGCTCGCTGGGCAAGCATGTCCCAAGCCAGGACCGCTCACTGCACGGTGAAGTCGTCCGTGCGGGGGCCGTCCGCCTTGCGGCCGCTGGAATCGGCGACGACGACCTGCACGTAGTAGGTACCGGGAGACGGGACGGGCAGCCACACGCGCCCGCTGCGGGTCCACTGCTCCTGGTCCGGCTGCATGGCCAGGCGCCGGCTGACGAACGGCAGGTCGTTGCGCGCGTCGTGCAGGGTGTAGTCCAGGGGCACCTTATGGCCCTTCTGCGCGTTCAGCTTGACGACCACGTCCACCGCGACGCCCTGCACCTCGCCGCGTGAGTCGTCGCTGTCCTTGCCCAGGCGCACGCTGTCCGGCAGCGCCTCGAACTGCTGGCGCGTGATGCCCGCCTGCATACCGGTGATCTCGGCATCGGCGCGGTAGCCCTCCTCGCAGGCCGGCAGCGCGGCGAGGATGAGAAGCGCGGCGAGGTGGCGGCGACGGAGACGGTGGATCGAGAGGTTCATCATGGGATTCAGATGGATCGTGGAGAAGGCGTATCATCCAGCGCGAGGCGGAGTTCCAGCGGACGCCCCCACCGCTCGCTCAGGCTCGCACCTCCCCCAAAACCCCTGGGGGAGGTTAACTGATTTCTGCTCGAACTCCGTGCCGGCGTGGCACCGGCCCGTGACGGACAGTCCGCGCAGGCGGACTTCGTGTCGTTGTTGCGGCGAATTCATTCGCTCGGCTGGGAGTCGGTCTCGGCTTGCCCCCGATATGGCAACGATCGGCGGATCATCATCCACCCCACCTTGCCCCCCGCACCGTTCACTTCGTACCTTCGCGACCCGATCCTCGCCCGGAGGATCGCTGCAGGGAGAGCCCTCACCCCGCTCGCGGAGACCGAACATGACCACCACCGACACGTCCTCGTCCGTCGTCATCACCCCGCAGACGCTGCTGGAGCACTGGCAGGGGCACCGCGGCCTCACGCGGCGCATCATCGACGCCTTTCCCGAGGACCAGCTGTTCACGTTCAGCCTGGGCGGAATGCGCCCGTTCGGCGAGCTGGCCAACGAGTTCCTGAGCATGGCCGTCCCCAGCGTGCGCGGCATGATCACGGGCGAGTGGACGGGCCCCGAGAGCAAGCCCACGACCAAGGCCGGCATCCTGGAGGCGTGGGACGCGGACACCGCCGAGCTCAACCGCCTCTGGCCGCAGCTGGCCCCCAACGCGTTCCAGGAGAACTACAACGCGTTCGGCATGTACGAGGGCACGGGCATCTGGCTGCTGCTGTACGTGATCGACAACGAGATCCACCACCGGGGCCAGGGCTACGTCTACCTGCGCGCGCTGGGAATCGAGCCCACGCCGTTCTGGGAGCGCTGATCGTCACGCCGGGGGAGGCGGCTCCGTCCGTCTCCCCCGCCCCGCCGCGTGGTGCAGGATGCCCGCCAGCTTCGCTGCGTAGCGATCGAACGAGGCGACCTGCTCGATGCGGGCGCGGGCCGCGGCGCCCATCCGCGCGCGGAGCGGTGCATCCTCGATCAGCCGGCCGAGCGCCTCCACCAGCGCGCGCGGCTCGCCCGGCGGCACGAGCAAGCCTGTCCCCCCGTGCTGCACGATCTCCGGGATGGCGTTGATGCGCGTCCCCACGGCCGGCAGCCCGGCGGCGGCGGCCTCCTGGAACACCATCCCGAACGCCTCGCCCCGCGTGGGCAGCACGAAGACGTCCGCGCAGCGCCACAGCTCGAACCACTCCGGCGTGTAGGCGCGCACCCCGCGGTGCACCGAGAGCCCGCCCGCGTCCATGGGCCGCACGAGCGGTGAGTCGCTCACCACGTCCAGCCGCGCGCGCTCCGCGAATCCCCCCTCGCGCCACGCATCCAGCAGCTCCGGCCCGCCCTTCCGCGCCCAGTCGCCCCCCACGAACAGCACGCGCACGGGCTCGCCGGGCGTCCGGCCGGCCCGCTCCGCCATCCACCCGGCGTCGAAGCCCTCCAGCGGCACGGGATACGGCATCACGTGCACGCAATCCGCGAGGGCAGGCTGGGCGCGCAGCAGGTCGTCCGCGGCCCAGCGCGACGTGGCGGTGATGGCGGCCGCGGCGCGGAAGACGAGGCGGTCGATGGCGGCGTTGGGCGCGTAGTCCAGCCGCGCGAGGCCGGCCGGCGCCTCGCCGCTCGCCAGCCGCTGCGTGACGTCGATGGAGACGACGGACGGCGTGCGGCGCATGCGGCCCAGGCTGGCGTAGGCCGTGGCCTGCGTGTGGAAGTGGATGACGTCGAACGCGTTCCCCGCCCCCTCCAGCGCCCGGATGCGCCGCGCCGCCTGCACGCCCGCGTGCAGCTCGTGGCGCAGCCGGGGCAGCCCGAGCGCCGCCGCTGCCGAGGAGCCCGGCGCCGGCCCCGCGCACATCACCCGCCGCACGATGCGCTCGCCGGGTGTCAGGTCCGCGCTCAGGTCCACGTGCGTGGCCGCGAGCGCGGGATCACTCTCCGCGACGCGCTGGAAGAGCCGCGCGACGGAGGCGTGGCCCAGGATGCCGGAGTTGACGAAGAGGGCGCGGGTCACGGTTCGTGGACGGGCAGAGTACCGAAGCCGATGCCGCCCCCGCGACAGGCGGTTGAAACCGCGGCTACAACTTCACGAAGTCCGCCTGCGCGGACTGCGCGCAGCAAAGTCCCCACCAAGCCGGCGAAACTCCGCCCGTGCCCAACCCTCCCCCAGGGTTTTTTGGGGGAGGGTGGGCGAGGTTTACGAGCCCGGGTGGGGGCGCCTCGGGGCCTGCTCCGCTGCCGTGACTCGATGATCCCCATCACCCCTCCTCCCGCCGCGCGAACGTGAGCAATCGGATGCCCGTCATCTTCCCGCGCAGGCGCGCGGCGGACAGGCGGGCGAGGTACGCGGCGGTCGCGGCGCGGCGGACGAGCGGGTTGCCGATCCATCCGCCCGCGCGCCCGGCCAGCCCCGTCAGGTGCGCCGCGGCGCCGATCAGCGTAAACGGCTCGTACTCGGTGGATTGCACGCGCCAGCCGTGGCGCCCCAGGAAGATGCGCAGCGCGTCCGGCGTCCAGCGCAGCACGTGCTGCGGCGGATAATCCCAGAAGTCGCTGCGGCCGATGCGGTCCGGGTGCCCCACCCGCCGCGTGTAGCGCCGGTCCGCCGGGCACCCGACGAGCAGCCGCGCACCCGGCGCCGCGACGGCGGAGATGGCGTCAAACACGTCGTCCGGGGCCTCCAGGTGCTCGATCACCTGGAACAGGGCGATGCACCCGAACGGCTCCGGGCCCGCGAACGCGCGCACCTCGCGGACGTCCGCCACGTGCGCGTCCAGCCCGCGCGCCCGCGCCGCATCCACCGCCGCGCGCGAGAAGTCGATCCCGGTCGCGCGGTGGCCCAGGGCGGCGGCGCGCTCCAGGAACTTGCCGTCCGCGCAGCCGATCTCCAGCAGCCGCAGGGGCGCCGTCTCCGCGCCGAGGATCTCCAGCGCGCGCAGGTGGTCCCACGCGACGCCGTACTCCTCCGGCGGATAGTTGGCCGCGCTCCACGAACGCGGCGGATCTGCGAACTCCAATCCGCAGCGGGGGCAGGCCTGAAAGGAGACGACGTCCGCGCCGAGGTCCGCGCGGACGCGGGCCAGGACGTCCGCCGCGTCGTATCCCTTCCACGCATCCTGTCGGGCCCACGCGGCGGCGATGCGCTCCACGGGCATCCGCTCGGCGTCCGCGACCGCGTCCGAGCGGCAGGCGGGGCAGGCGCTCATGGCAGCGGGATCCCGGCGCCGCCGTGCTCCGGCACCAGCCGCAGCCACGCCAGCACGGGACGCAGCCGCGCGGGGAGCGGCAGGTCCGCGTACAGCGGGCGCATCCACCACACGTACAGCACGCCGAGCACGGGCGCAGCCGCCAGCGGCAGCCACAGCGACGACGCGCGCCACCCCGCGATCCCCGCCGCCGCGCCCAGCAGCAGGAGCACGGACGCGCGCGCGGACCACGGGGCCAGCGCGCGCCGCCACAGGTCCGCCTGCGACAGTCCGCTCACCTTGCGCAGGTAGTACGCGCCCGCGGGATACGCCACCAGCAGCGTGCCGATCACCCCCGCCGCGGCCACGCCCGGCAACCCGAAGGCGCGCCCCAGCAGCACGGCCGCGCCCAGGTGCACCAGCCCCTGCACCACCGACGCCGCACCGATCTGCACGCGCGCACCCAGCGTGGCCGCCGTGCTGAACAGCGCGTGCGACAGCGACAGGGCGAGGACGCCCGCCGCGATCAGCGTGTTGGTCCCCAGTCCGGCGAATCGCTCCGCCCCCACCCACAGGGCAACGAACGCCGGGTTGAAGGCCAGGACGATGCAGGCGACGGCCCCCGCGCCGATGAGCGTCAATCGCAGGATGGAGACGGCGATCTGCGCCGCGCGCTCCGTCCGTCCCTCGCCCTTGAGCTGCGCCAGGCCCACGAGACCGGCGTCCGGCACCTGCCAGCTCATCTGCATCAGCACGTCGCCCAGGCGCGCGGTCATGGCGTAGGCCACGGCGGCGACGGGGCCCGCGATGGCCAGGATGACGAGGTTGCTCGTCGCGGAGATCATCCGCCATCCCAGCCCGCCGATCCATCCGCCGATCCCCTGCGCCGTCACCCGCCCCAGCAGCGCGCGCGAGGGAATCCGCCAGCCGGCCAGCAGCTCCGGCGCGATCCGCCGCACGCGCAGCAGGCTCGCCGTGGCCGCGAAGAGCGTGGGCACCGTCGCGGCGGCGGCGAGCGCGTACAATCCGTATCCACCCGCCAGCATTCCCACCAGCAGCGCCACGTTCAGCGCCGCCGACACCACGCCCAGCGTGCCGATGAACGTCACGTCCTGCAGCCCGATGAGCACCGCATGGAACACGCGCACGGGATACGACGCCGCCATCCCCGCGATGAGCACCATCAGCGGCCCGAGCGTCGCCGCCTCCTGCGCCGCCGTGACCCCTGCGATCCGGGGCGCGATGGCCAGCAGCCCCAGCGCCAGCGCGGCGAACACGACGGCCGCCATCGACGCCGCC
>DATING010000541.1:0-2045 GCA_035474555.1 Longimicrobium sp.
GCCCCGTCTTTCGCGCCACCCTGGTGACGCTTTCGGCGGACGAGCACCTGCTGGTGGCGGTGGTGCACCACATCGCCTGCGACGCGTACTCGCTCGGCGTGCTGGCGGGCGAGCTGAGCGCGCTGTACCGCGCCTTTTCCGCCGGCCGCCCCTCACCGCTGGCCGAGCTCCCCGTCCAGTACCCGGACTTTGCCGCGTGGCAGCGCGAGCGGCTCTCCGGCGCCGCGCTGGACGCGCAGCTGGCGTACTGGAAGGAGCGGCTGACGGGCGCCCCCGCGCGCCTGGAGCTGCCCACGGACCGCCCGCGCCCCGCCGTGCGCGGCTACGCGGGCGAGCGCGTGGAGCGGGTGATGGGGGACCGGCTGATGTACCGGCTGGCGGACGCCGTGCGGCCGCACGGCCTGACCCTCTTCAACACCCTGCTGTCCGCCTACTTCGTCTGGCTGTCGCGCCTTTCCGGGCAGGACGACGTCGTTGTCGGCACGCCGGCGGCGGGGCAGGGGGCGGCGTCGGGTGGGCCGGACCTGGTGGGGTACGCCATCAATGTGCTCCCCATCCGCGCCCGCCTAGACGCGGCGGCGCCGTTCACGGAGCACGCGCGGCGGGTGCGGCGCACCCTGCTGGGCGCGCTGGAGAACCAGGCCTTTTCCTTTCCCCGCTTGGTGGAAAAGCTGCTGCGCACGCGCGACACCAGCCGTCCGCCCGTCTTTGCGGCCATGCTGAACCTGGACCGCGCGCCGGACGAGACGTTCCTGGGCGACCTGCGGGCGGAGTTCGAGCCGGTCTTCACGGGCGGGGCCAAGGTGGACGTCCGCTTTGCCCTCACGGAGACGGGCGACCGGCTGCACCTGCGCTGCGACTTCGCGGCGGAGCTCTTCGACGCGGCGACGGTGGCCGGCTGGCTGGCGGGCTTCGAGCAGCTGCTGGAGGACGTGGCGCGGGACCCCGGCACCCGGCTGGACGACCTGCGGATGCTGGACGCGGCGGAGCGCCGCCGGGTGCTGGAGGCGTGGAACGCGACGGACCGGCTGCGGGCGGACGCGTGCCTGCACCGGCTGGTGGAGGCGCAGGCGGCCCGCACGCCGGACGCCGTGGCCGTCGTGTCGCCGGAGCGGAGCGTGACCTACGGGGCGCTGGACCGGCAGGCCAACCGCGTCGCGCACGTCTTGCGGCGCCGCGGCGTGGGCCCGGAGTCGCGCGTGGCCGTGTTCATGGAGAACGGGCCGGAGGCCATCGCCGCCCTGCTGGGGGTGATGAAGGCCGGCGGCGCCTACGTGCCCCTGGACCTGTCCAGCCCCCCGGACCGGCTGGCCTACCTGCTGGCGGACTCGGGCGCCCTGCTCGTGCTGGCGGACGACGGCGCCGTGCTCCCCGCGGGCGCGCCGCCCGTGCTCCCCGCGGGCCCCGGCGCCTTCGCGGACGAGGCGGACGACGCGCCGGCGACGGACGTCCATCCCCGCAACCTGGCGTACGTCATCTACACCTCCGGCTCCACGGGCCGGCCCAAGGGCGTGGGCGTGGAGCACCGGAGCGTGTGCAACACCATCGCCAACTACATCGAAGCGTACGAGATCCACGCCGACTCGCGCGTCCTGTCCTTCGCGCCCCTCCACTTCGACGCGTCGGGGACGGACGTCTACACGGCCCTGTGCTCCGGCGCCGCGCTGGTGACGGCGCCCCGCGACGCCATGGTCCCCGGCCCGGAGCTGGTGGAGCTGCTGCGGGACCGGCGGGTGACGCACGCCAAGTTCACCCCCTCGGCCCTGGCGGCCCTGCCCGACGCGGCGCTGCCGGCGCTGGAGGCCGTCATGACGGGGGGCGAGGCGTGCACGGCGGAGCTGGTGGCCCGCTGGGCACCGGGGCGCCGCTTCTACAACGGCTACGGGCCCACGGAGGCCAGTATCCGCGTGACCGCCGTGCGCTGCACGGACGGCACGGCCACCCCCCCGCTGGGCGACCCCGTGGGGAACGTGCGCCTGTACGTGCTGGACGGACGCCAGCGCCCCGTGCCCGTGGGCGTGGCCGGCGAGCTGTGCATCGGCGGC
>DATING010000542.1:0-2693 GCA_035474555.1 Longimicrobium sp.
GCGCCTCCTTCGTCATCAGCTCCACGACCTTGGGATGCGCGGCCAGCGCGTCGTGGTCCGTCTCCGTCACGCCGTTGGCGGCGGCCCAGGGGAGCAGGTTGTCCCACTCGGGCACCACCAGCATGGTGGGGAACGGCCGCCGGTCGCCCAGGATGACGGCCTGCGCCACGAACGGCGACATCACGGCCAGGTTCTCCATCGGCTGCGGCGCCACGTTCTTGCCGCCCGCCGTCACGATGATGTTCTTCAGCCGGTCGGTGATGCGCAGGAACCCGTCGGGCGTGAGCTCGCCGATGTCGCCCGTGTGGAACCAGCCGTCGGCATCGATCACCTCGCGCGTGGCCTCGTCGTTCCGCCAGTAGCCCTTCATCACCTGCGGGCCGCGCATCAGGATCTCGCCGCTCGCGGGTTCGATGCGCACCTCCGTGCCGGGGATGGGCTTGCCCACCGTGCCCAGCTTGATGGCGTCGGGCTTGTTCACCGCGATCACGGGCGACGTTTCCGTGAGCCCGTATCCCTCGTACACGGGCAGCCCGGCGGCGTAGAAGAACTTGGCCACGTCCGCCGAGAGCGGCGCCCCGCCGGAGACGAAGTTGCGCACCCGCCCGCCCGTGCGCTCGCGCAGCTTGCCGAACACGAGCTTGTCCGCCAGCCGGTACTGGATGTTCTGCATGGCCGAGGGCGTGCCGCCGGCGAGACGGACGTCCGCCACGCCCTCGCCCACGCCGCGCGCCCACGCCACGATCTTCGCCTTGAGCCCGGTGGCGCCCACGACGCGCGCGAAGATCTTTTCGAACAGGCGGGGCACGGACACGGCGATCATGGGCCGCACCTCGCCCAGGTAGTCCGCCACCTTGTCCACGGACTCGGCGTAGGCCGTGGTGGCGCCCACGTCCCAGTACAGGTAGTCCACCATCCGCTCGAAGACGTGCGACAGCGGCAGGAACGAGAGCGTGGTGTCGCCCTTGAGGATGACGTTGCCCAGGCCGTGCTGGAGCGACGCGGCCACGTTGCTCATCAGGTTCCAGTGCGTGAGCATCACGCCCTTGGGGTTGCCCGTGGTCCCCGAGGTGTAGATGAGCGTGGCCACATCGTCGCGATTGACGGCCAGCGCCCGCGCGCGGAAGCCGGCGGAGCGCCCCGCCTTGAGCGCCGCGGCCCCGCTCGCCAGGAACTCGCTGAACGGGGTGGCTCCCGGCGCCGGATCGAAGCTCACGACCTGCTTCAGTTCCGGCAGATCGGCGCGGATCTCCTGGATCTTGGCAGCCTGCGCGGGGGTGGAGACGAAGATGATCTTCGCGGCGCAGTCGCGCAGGATGTACTCCACCTGGTTGGCGGGCAGGGTGGGGTAGATGGGCACGTCCACGGCGCCCATCCCTACGGCCGCGAAGTCCGTGATCGCCCACTCGGGGCGGTTCTCGGAGAGCATGGCCACGCGGTCCCCCGGCGCGATGCCGGCCTCTTCCAGGGCGGCGGCCAGCGCCGTGACGCGCTCCTCCACCTGCGCGTGGGAGAGGGGTGTCCAGGTGCCGTCCGGGGCGCGGTACAGCATGGCCCGGGGGCCGCCGTGCCGTTCGATGCCGCCGAAAAACAGCTTGGGGATGGTGTCGCGCTCCACGGGGCGCAGCGGAACCAGCGTATTCTGCATCTGCGGATGTGCCCCGCCGGGGGGCCTGGGGTGCGGTCGGAATGCGCGGCCGGAGGCGGCCTGTACCCTGGCGAACATACCCGCCGCATCCGGCGGGGACAAGCATCCAATGGACGTTCGAACGAGGAATCCAGTTGGCGGGGGTGAAGTCCGCGCCGGCAGCCGGCGCCCCCCTCCCCGGCCCTCCCCCACAAACTGCGTGGGGGAGGGAGAGAACTTCGTGGCAGGGAGGCCCCGGCCGGAATCGCGGTCATCCGTCCTGAGCGGCTGAAGCCGCCGCAACAACTGCGGAAAGCCTTGCAAACTGCGCAAGGCTTCAACAGCGAACTACGCCTTCCGCGTGGCACTTGCCCGTGCCGGACAGTCCGCGCAGGCGGACTTCGTGTGGTTGTTGCAGCGAATTCATTCGCCCGGCCGGGTGTGTGCTTGGCCGAGGGTTTTTCGGCCGGGCTCCGCTTCGCGACGGCACTCCGCCGGTGCACGAGCCGTCGGCGAAGGCCGACATCACGTTTTCGGTGCCGCGAATTCATTCGCCGGGGCTGGGACCGTGCCCGCCCGCAGGCACTCGCCCGGGCACGGTCCGGCTGGGTGTGTGCTCCGGGCCGGACTCCGCGATCCGCACCCGATCCCATCGTCCCCATCCCTCCCCTCATCCGTTCCCTTTGTTGACCCTGGGATGGGGCGGACCTATACATGCAGCCGTGCGTCCGCCGGTGCGTGGACGATGGGCCGCGCCGAGACGTGCGGGTGGATCTAGGATCGGGAGTGGAGATGCAGCACGATACCAAGAAAATCGCGTTATTCGTCGATTTCGATAACATCTACCTGGGGCTGCGCGAAACGTCGCGCGAGGCGGCGGAGGCGTTCGCCACGCGGCCGGGCGTATGGCTCAAGTGGATCGAGCACGGCATGCAGCTGGACCCCGCCGCGGACCGCAGCGGGCCCAAGGAGAACCGCGTCCTCATCCGCCGCTGCTACCTGAACCCCGACACGTTCGGCAAGTACCGCGGCTACTTTACGCACAGCGGCTTTACGGTCGTCGACT
>DATING010000543.1:0-4920 GCA_035474555.1 Longimicrobium sp.
CGCAGAACCGGCGAGAATCTGTTTCGCAATCCGTCCTCCCCCTCTTCCGGCGCGGTTTGCTGAGCGACGGGGCCGCGGGATGAGACTCCCCCGGCTTGTTGGCCGAACGGTGTTAGTGCATATTTTGGCTTCCCGCGCGCCCGCACGAGCGCGCGGCAGCATGCCCCGAACGTATGGATTAAATGCGAATGCGCGACATCATTCCCGGCGCGGCGCTGGTGCTCGTGGCCGCCGCCGGTCCCGCCGCCGCCCAGCAGAACCCCCTGCTGGCCGAGTGGAGCGGACCCCATGGCGGCGTGCCGCCGTTCGACCAGGTGCGGGTGGAGCACTTCGAGCCCGCGCTGGAAGCCGCCATGGCCGAGGCGCTGGCCGACATCCAGCGCATCGCCAGCAATCCCGCCCCGCCCACGTTCCAGAACACCATCGAGGCGCTGGAGGGCAACGACCGCCTGATGTCCCGCGTGCTGACCGCGTACAACGTCTGGTCCAGCACCATGAACGGGCCGGAGTTCAGCGTCGTGCAGCGCGAGATGGCCCCCCGGCTGGCCGCCTTTGGCGACCAGATCACGCAGAACGAGGCGCTGTTCCGGCGCATCGCCGCCGTGTACGAGTCGCCCGACACGGTGAACCTTACGCCGGAGCAGCGGCGGCTGGCGTGGCGGCACTACACCAACTACGTGCGCGCCGGCGCCCGGCTGGACGCCGCGGCCAAGGCCCGCATGTCCGAGATCAACCAGCGCCTTGCACAGCTGTACACGGCCTTTGGGCAGAACGTGCTGGCCGACGAGACCGACCAGGTGATGGTGCTGCGCGACACGGCCGACCTGGCCGGCCTGCCGCAGTCCCTGCGCGACGCCGCCGCGGCCGGCGCCGCCAGCCGCAACCTGACCGGTGCGTGGGTGATCAGCAACACGCGGTCGTCCATCGACCCGTTCCTCACCTACAGCACCCGGCGGGACCTGCGCGAGCGCGCGTGGACCATGTTCGTGAACCGCGGCGATACGCCGGGCGAGCACGACAACAACCCGCTCATCACCGAGATCCTCAAGCTGCGGGCGGAGCGGGCCAACCTGCTGGGCTACCCCACGCACGCCCACTGGCGGCTGGAGAACGCCATGGCCGGCACCCCCGAGCGCGCCATGGAGCTGCTGGAGGCCGTGTGGACGCCGGCCGTGGCGCGCGTGCGCCAGGAGGTGGCCGACATGGAGGAGGTCGCGCGCGCCGAGGGCACGCCCGTGGACATCCAGCCGTGGGACTACCGCTTCTACGCCGAAAAGGTGCGCAAGGCGCGCTACGACCTGGACCAGAACGAGGTCAAGCCGTACCTGCAGCTGGACCGCCTGCGCGAGGGGATGTTCTGGGTGGCCGGCGAGCTGTTCGGCTTTGCGTTCTCGCCCGTGAGCAACGTGCCCGTGTACCACCCCGACATCCGGGTGTGGGAGGTAAAGGACCGCGCCACGGGGCGCCACGTGGGGCTGTGGTACTTCGATCCGTACGCCCGCCCCGGCAAGCGCTCGGGCGCGTGGATGAACGCGTACCGCACGCAGGAGCGGTTCAACGGCGAGGTCACCACCCTCGTCAGCAACAACGCCAACTTCGTCAAGGGCGCCGAGGGCGAGCCCGTCCTCATCTCCTGGGACGACGCCCTCACGCTCTTCCACGAGTTTGGCCACGCGCTGCACGGCCTGTCGAGCAACGTCACGTATCCCACCCTGGCGGGGACGGCCGTGGCGCGCGACTACGTGGAGTTCCCGTCGCAGCTGCTGGAGCACTGGCTGAGCACGCCGCAGGTGCTGCAGCGCTTCGCCACGCACTACCAGACGGGCGAGCCCATCCCGCAGGCGCTGGTGGACCGCATCAAGGCCACGACCAGCTTCAACCAGGGCTTCATCACCCTGGAGTACCTGGCCAGCGCCCTGATGGACATGAAGATGCACCTGGCGGGCACGCAGACCATCGATCCCGACGCGTTCGAGCGCGAGACGCTGGCGGCGCTGGGGATGCCGTCCGAGCTCGTGATGCGCCACCGCACGCCGCAGTTCACGCACGTGTTCTCCGGCGACGGGTACTCGGCCGGCTACTACAGCTACCTGTGGTCCGACGTGATCACGGCCGACGCGGCCGAGGCGTTCACCGAGGCGCCGGGCGGGCTGTACGACCCCGAGGTGGCGCGGCGGCTGCGCGAGAACATCTTCTCCATCGGCAACACGATGGACGCGGGCGAGGCCTACCGGCGCTTCCGCGGCCGCGATCCCAAGATCGAGGCGCTGATGCGCAAGCGCGGCTTTCCCGTGACCGGCGAAGCCACGCGCTGAGCCGATTCCCCGGAGGGACTTCGGTGGATGGAGGACGGACGGCCGGCGACCTCGCGGAGAGGTTGCCGGCCGTTTGCGTTCCGTGGTGCGACGAGGGGCCTTGGGGACGGCGGCGCGGACTACGGGAGCGCGTCGTCCTCCCAGACGTCGTCGCCATCGGCCTGGTAGGCGTCGTGCACCTCGGCCAGCCGCTCGCCGTAGCCCAGCGACTCGCTCACCGAGCCGAAGTACGTGAACAGCGCCTCCAGCAGCGCGTAGTCCTCTGTCTCACCCCCCACGATGTGCGCGTATGCTCGGTGGGCCAGGTCCTGCATTCCGTCCTTCCGCACCCGCAGCTGCTCCGCCTCGAACACCACGGCGGCGTATTCCTCCAGGCGAGCGGCGGCGCGGGGAACCATCCCATCCGGGGACGTGCCGGAGAACGCCGCCGCCTGCGCCGCGACCGCACGGCGCAGCGCGGCCCGGGCCGCACCCGTCTCCGCGCCAAAGTGGCCGGTCGCGAGCAGCGCATCGAACGGCAGCGCGGCGAACAGGAACGCTTCCACGCTTCGCACCGCCGGCTCGTCCAGGCCGGCGTTCGCGAAGATTTCCAGCAGGTGCGGAAGCAGGGGCATGACCATGTGCCGGACTACGCCGGCCGCGAATCGTTCCATCGATCCCGTGCCGTCCGACGCTTCGCCGGCATCCATCCCCTCCACGTCTTCGGTCCCGGCCAGCGCGCGCAGCTCGCCGGGGAGCCGCGCCAGCGCATACGGATCTCCCTCCGTGGGCGCGGCCGTGAACGTGGCCCGCAGCCGGATGTCGCCGCGGACTGCCCACACGTTGTACGTGTTCGTGCCCTCCGCGCGGAACTCCACGCTGCCGTGCACCCGGTCCGCCGTCGCGGATTCGATCACCAGCACGCCCTCTCCCTGGGGCAGGTACGTCCCCGATGCACCCCCCTCCGTCTCGTGCGCGTACATCCCGACGAACGTGCGCGGGCCCATCTCTCCCAGGGAGTAGCGGCCGGGTGCCGGAAAGCCCGCCAGCGCGTTGCTCAACGTGATCGCATGCTCTCCATCGCCTTCCCGCGCCGTGTGCCGCAGCACGATGAAGAAGATCATCTTCTCGCCGTTGCTGCGATGCCCGAAGACGGCACGTCCCCCGAGCCGGCAGTCCACGTCCCCGGAAACCACTCCCTCGAAGGCGCCCGCCGGGGCGGGGAGGACGGGCGTGCGCGGCGCGGGCACGCCCTGCTCCGTGCCGCCGCCGGTGCGCCGGGGCGAATCCCCCGCTTTGACGCGCGCCAGCCTCCCCAGCGCCTCGATCGCGGAGCGGAACGAGTTGCCGCCGCCCGTGGCGGAGAGCTGCACCACCTCGCGGAGCCCGCCTGGGCTGGTGAACGCGACCTGTTCATAGAGCAGGACGGGCAGCTGGCGGTTATCGGCGAAGCGGCGGTCGGGGCTCCCGTTGCGGTTCACGTATCTCCAGGTGGTGCCGACCTGCGAGGCATCGGCGGGAACGCGCTCTTCTTCAATGAACGGATGGGATTCCACCGTGATCTCCAGCTGGTGGTACGGGATCGCGCCGATTCCCTGGGGCGACGACACCAGCAGCCGGTCCGGGAAAAAGTGCAGGGTCTCGGCACCGCACGGGATGGCCGGCACGTCGACGTTGGTCCGGATCACGGCCGGGACGCCCATCCCCAGCCGCACGGACTGGCGCTGCACCAGCTGGGTGGCGCCCGCGTTCCGCCTGCGGTCCTGGGTGTCCGCACGGGCCTGGACGTTCCACGCGCCGTGGGCGCGGGCAAGCCGGGCAAACGCGGCGTGCACTTCCTGGTAGGCGGCCTGGGCATCCGGCTCCAGGTCGTAGAACAGCACGACGGTGCGCCCCGCCAGGTCGCGCACGTGGAGCCATGCGGCCAGGCCGGTGCCGATGAGCGCGGCCGCGACGGCCAGCCAGCCGGGAGCTTCTCCCGCCAGCAGGAGCATGATGGTAAAACCCGCCACGATGCCGGCCAGGGGCGCCATTGCCGTCCGGGTCTCGGCCGCGCGGACCTGGTCCAGCAGACCGGCGGCGGAGGCATCCGTCATCGCGAGCACGTCCGCGCTCTCGATGCGCTCGAATCGCTCCGCACCCCGTTCCGCCGGCTGCGGGAGTGCTTGGCCGGGGGGCGGGACGTTCGGACCCGGCGACGGCCGGGGGCGCGACGGGAGCGTGGCGCGGTAGTAGAGCCCGCCCCCGCCCACGTGTACGTAGTTGCCGCGGGGCCCCGTCCCCACGCGCAGTCCCGGGATCCCCACCGATACGCCGACGCCCGATCCCGAGAGATTGAAGCGGAAGGGTCCGGCCTTGATGCTCTTGCGAATGCGAAAGCCCATGTTGCCTGTGCGGTTCGGCGCGCGCGAGGACACGTTCCAGCATCGCTGGAAGTCCCTCCGTGCGGAGCGATGCTCCTGCACGGACGGTTCGACACTCCCGTAGAGGGACAGCGCACGGCAGTCTTCCCGTCCACGGCCCGGCATCGAGGCCACGGCGACTGGTGCGGTTTTCGAGAAACCGGCGACGTCCCGCGGCAGGACGGGTTTCCTGGAAAGGACCTCGGTGGATGGATGACGGACGG
>DATING010000544.1:0-2693 GCA_035474555.1 Longimicrobium sp.
CCAGGAACACGGCCACGCCGTCGTCGAACCCCTGCTCCGCGCCAAAGCTGAACCCCAGCGCCCCCACCGCGCGCCCGTCGGTGAAGATGGGGGCCGCCGCGTACGCATCGAACCCCGTCTCGCGGATGACCTCGACAGTGCCGGGATAGCGCGTCTCCCACGCCGCCAGGCTGGGCAGCAGCAGCGGCTGGCCCGTGAGCACCGCGTCGGAGAGGGGGCGGCCGGCGCGCACGGGAAATCGCTGGAATCGCTCCGCCACCGGCCCCGGGGACCCGCGCACGCCGATGACCTCGAACTCCGTCCCCTCCGCGGAGAGCAGCGCCATGGAGCCGGCATCCGCCCCCATGGCGCGCATCCCCTGCTCCAGCGCCACCTCCGCCACCTCCAGGGGCGACAGGGCGCGGGCCAGCGCCTGCGCCACCTCCAGCAGCCGTTCCCCCCGCTCGGCCGCGCGCTCGGCGGCGGCGCGGGCGCGGCGCTCGGCATCGTGCAGGCGGGCGTTCTGGATGGCGACGGCGGCCCATCCTGCGATCCCCAGCGCCACCCGCTCGCCCCGCTGGTCGAACACGTCCGGCATCTCGTGCCCGAAGAACAATCCGCCCAGCACCTCGCCGCCCACCCCCGTCACGGGGACGGCCAGGTAGCTGCGGACGGGAAGGTGCCCCGCCGGCATCCCGTGGTGGGGCGCGTTGTGGCCGTACCGCGCGTCGCGGGTGATGTCGCCGCTGCGCACCACGCCCTCGCCGTGAAAGGTGGGGGCGAACACGTTCGTGTTGCGCGGCATGGGAAAGCGCGAGAACGCCTCGCGCGGCACGCCGGAGATGGTGTACAGCGTGTACGACTCGCCGGCCTCGTTGAGCACGTTGTAGAAGAAGGCGCCGAACTGCGCCCCCGTGACCGCGGTGGCCTCGTCCGTGGCCGCCTGCACGATGCGGGACAGGTCGCGCTCCGACGTGAGCGACACGCCGATGCGGTGCAGCGTCTCCACCAGCCGCGCCTCGTCCTCCAGCGCCGCCTGTACGGCCCCGTTGGCCGCCACCAGCCGCTCGTTGGCGGCCTCCAGCTCCTGGGCCAGCAGCTGGGCGGCGGACATCTGCTCCTGCATCTCCGCCGCCTGCTCCTGCAGCCGCGACGCCATGTCCGCGGACTCGGCGGCGTGCTCCTCGGCCTGGCGGGCCGCGTTCTCCAGCCCGGCCAGGAGGACGGCCTGCTCCGCCTGCGCCTCGTGCCGGGCGTGCACGTCGTGAAAGGTGCCCGCCCACTCGCGCACGGTGCCGTCGGGGGCCAGGACGGGGACGCCGCGCGCCTCGAACCAGCGGTACGCGCCGTCCGCCATCCGCAGCCGGTACTCGGCGCGGTAGGGGCTGCGCCGGTCGTTGGCCGCCCACCACGCGCGGGCCGTGGCCTCGCGGTCATCGGGGTGGATGGCGTTCACCCAGCCGGCGCCGCGCACCTCGTCCAGCGTCTGCCCCGTGAGGCGGCGCCAGCCGGGCATGTCCTCCACCATCCCCTGCGGGTCCGTCGTCCACACCATGACGGAGTCGGATTCCACCAGCGCGCGCAGGCGTGCCTCGCTGCGGAGCACCTCCGCGATGGGGATGGTGCGCTCCGCTGCGTCCGGACGGTCCAGCCCGGGCGTGTTCATGGGGACGGCGGGGGGACGAGCCACGCGGTGCGTCCGGGGGAGCGCGGGTCGTTCTGCATGGGCGTGGGCTGAGGACGGGGCACGATCCGAACCGGCGAGACCGTCGCAAGCCTCACGCCATCCGCTGGGGCCGTGTTTCGTCCGGCGCCGGCTCCACCCGCGGGGTGCGGCAGATGGCGTCCGGGCGAGGCCGAAGCCCCTTCCGCCGCGCGGACTTCCGCGCCTCCGCGCGGGCCCTGCGCGTGCCTCCGAATGCGGCGGATTCCCTGAAATGGTGCAGCCGGAGGTGCGGGCCGACGGCGCGGCGCATAGAATCCCCTTCGCCATCCGTTCCGTACCGTCGCCGGCCCGCGTTCCGCACGCAGGCGGCGGCGCATCCCCCTCATCGACCGCATTCGCTCCATCCAGGGAATGTCGAGATCCTTCCGACTGCCGCGGCTGCTGTACGGCATCGTGCTGCTGGCGGCGCTGGCCGCGTGCGGCCTGCCGGGCGACGTGAAGCGGGCGGGCGAGGCGTTCCCGGCCCGCTTCACGGAGGCGGAGAAGGAGATCGCGCGGAAGGAGGGGGCGTACGCGGATTACGTGCGCTCCCTCGCGTATGAGATCGACCGCGCGTACGCGGAGCGCGAGCGGTGGGTGGATGCGTTCGCGGCCGCGCGGCGGGAGCTGGCGGGCGTCCGCACCACCTACGGCCGGGAGCTGATGCCCCTGCTGCTGGCGGACGAGATGAACTCGCAGTGGACGGTGCGCACGCAGGTCGCGCGGATGGACTCGCTCCTCGCGGGCGCCGTCGCCGTGGCGGACCGGCCGTTCGCGCGCCGCGACTACCTGGCCGCCGTGCGCCGCGACGCCCCCGTGCTGGCGGCCCGCGCGGACTCCGCCCACGCGGCGGTCAAGGCGCCGCTGGCATCGCTCCGGGCCACCCTCCTCGCGGCGCGGCGGGACCATCCGGGAAAGCGCGAGGACCTCAACCGCAAGCTGGCCGGGGTAGATTCGGCGGCCGCGGCGGCGGACTCGGCGCTGCGCGGGGTGCGGGCGCAACTCGGCC
>DATING010000545.1:0-4518 GCA_035474555.1 Longimicrobium sp.
CGTATGCCGTGGGGGGGGCGGGCAGCAGGGCCACGAACACCGCCCAGGGGAACAGCTCCGCGGCCAAGCCGGTCAGCGGCCGGCCCGCCCCGTCCAGCGGCACCACGGGGTCGCCCGCAAGCGTGGGCGCGAGCATGAGTACGCCAACGGGGGCCGCCACGATCGCGTACACCATGATGAACCACAGCACCCTTGGCCGGGGCCAGTTTCCGCACGAGGGGCACCGCCACGCGAGCGAGTACACCAGGTTCAGCCGGGCTCCGCAGTGTGGGCATTCATTCGAAGGCAAGCGCATGCCGGGCAACGGGTTGAGGGGACGGCACCGCCGGTGCGGGACGTACGAAAGCCCGCCGGAGAAGGTTTCCGGCGGGCTTTCGTCCCCTCGCGGAGCGCCGTCAGCGCGCGAAGTCCACCGCGCGCGTCTCGCGGATCACGACGACCTTGATCTGTCCCGGGTACTGCAGCTCGGCCTCGATGCGGCGCGCCGTCTCCTCGCTCAGGCGCGTCATGTCCTCGTCCGAGATGGCCTCGGGGGTCACCAGCACGCGCAGCTCGCGGCCGGCCTGGATGGCGAAGCAGCGCTCCACGCCCGGGAAGGAGGTGGCGATCTCCTCCAGCTTCTCCAGCCGCTTGACGTACGTCTCGAACATCTCGCGCCGCGCGCCCGGCCGCGACCCGCTGATGGCGTCCGCCGCCGTCACCAGGAACGACTCCGGGAACAGGTGCGGCTCCTCGTCGTGGTGCGCCTTGATGCCGTTGAGCACCTGCGCCGGCTCGTTGTACTTCTTGGCCAGGTTGTAGCCCAGCTCCACGTGCGTGCCCTCGTGCTCGTGGGTCATCCCCTTGCCCACGTCGTGCAGAATCCCCATGCGCTTGGCCATGGTGGCGTCGAAGCCCATCTCCGCGGCCATGTTGCCGGCCAGGATGGCGACTTCCTTGGCGTGCAGCAGCTGGTTCTGCCCGTACGACGTGCGAAACTTCAGCCGCCCCAGCACCTTGACCACCTCGGGGTGCACGCCGTGGATCCCCAGCTCGTACAGGATCTCTTCGGCGGCCTCGCGCATGCCGTTCTCCACCTCCTTGCGCGCCTTGCCCACCACTTCCTCGATGCGCCCGGGGTGGATGCGCCCGTCCGACACCAGCTTTTCAAGGGCGATGCGGGCCGTCTCGCGCCGCACGGGATCGAACCCGCTGAGCACCACCGCTTCCGGCGTGTCGTCGATGATGACGTCGATGCCGGTGGCCTGCTCGAACGCGCGGATGTTGCGCCCCTCGCGGCCGATGATGCGCCCCTTCATCTCGTCCGACGGCAGCGCGACCACGGACACGGTGGTCTCCGCCGTGTGGTCCGCGGCGATGCGCTGGATGGCGAGCGAGATGATCTTCTTGGCCTCGCGCTCGGCGTCGCGCTTGGCTTCTTCCTTGATCTCGCGCACGCGCTGGGCGCCGGCCGCGCGGGCCTGCTCCTCCATCTCGTGCATGAGCTGCCGGCGCGCCTCGTCGGCGTTGAGCCCCGCGAGCGACTCCAGGCGGTGCTGCACCTCGGCGATGCGGTTCTGCATCTCCACGCCCTGCGCCTCAACCTGCTTTTCGCGCAGGGCCAGCTCGTGGCCGCGGCGCTCCTGGGCCTCGCCCTTTTCGTCGAGCAGGTGGAACTTGCGGTCCAGGGCCTCCGTGCGCTCCTGCAGCCGCCGCTCCAGGCGGTCCACCTCGTCGCGGCGCTTGGTCTCCTCGCGCTCCCACTCCTCGCGCGACTTGATGGCCTCTTCGCGCCCCTTGAGCACCTCGCCCTTGCGCAGGCTCTCGGCGTCCTGCTGGGCGGCGGCCAGGATGCGCCCGCGCTCGTCCTCGGCCGTGGCCCGGGAGGCGACCAGGCGGGCCTGGGTACGCGAATCCGTGACCGACTTCCCGGCAAAGAAGCCGACTGCGCCCGCGACCACGGCCGCAAGGGCGATCAGCAGAATTTCCATGCAACGTTTATTTTCAGCGCGGGATAGGCCCCCGCGACGCCGGTCCAAAACAGAAAAAGGTGGCCGAGCCCCGTCACCCGCCACCGCAACGCTGAGCCGCGCTCAGTTCACCTGCGGCTTTGGTTCGGCCGCAACGGGAAAACATACGAAGAGTTGCGGGGTGTGGGCAAGGTGTCGGGCGGTCTGCCATGTGCCGGGTTTGGCCTCCGCACTCGTTCCGTTTAGATTCAGTGCATGAAAACACTCCGCATCTATCTCGACACCTCGGTGCTGGGCGGTTTTTTCGACGTGGAGTTCGCGCTCTGGTCGGAGGGCCTGATCGAGGATTTCCGTGCGGGACTGTTCATCCCCCTGCTGTCCGATCTCCTGGCGGCGGAGATCGTGCGCGCGCCGGAACGCGTCAGGGATCTGCACCAGGAGTTGCTGGGACTTGCTCATCAGCAGAGTATAAAGATCGGCCCCGACGCACTGGCGCTTCTCGCCGCGTACGAGGCCCACAGCGTGCTGGGACCCAAGTACCGCGCGGACATGCTGCACATCGCGCTCGCGACGGTAGCGGATGCGGACATCCTCGTCAGCTGGAACTTCAAGCACATCGTACGCTTCGACAAGATCCGCATGTTCAACGCAGTCAATCTTGAACAGGGATACAAGACGTTGTCCATCCATTCCCCACGCGAGGTTACGACCCATGGACGAAACGCCGATCAAAGCAGTTGAACTGACGCGGTCGATTCGCGACCAGATGTACGAGGAGACGAAAAGCATGTCTCCGGACGAGTTCATGGCGTTCATAGCGCGTGAAGCCGGGAAGTCGCAGCCCGCCTTGGCCACCGCCGCGGACGCCCCCACAGCCTGACCGATGCTTGGACGACGAAAGGCGCTGGCCCCCTCACTCGGGACCAGCGCCTTTGTTGTACTGGATGATCTCTGCACCGGACGGAAACGCTGGAGTCCGACACCGCCTGCTATTGCTGGCTGTAACCTGTCCCCTGTAACCCGCAGTTCAGCCGAGCGCGTCCTCCAGCAGGTCCGCCAGCTCGTTCGTCCGCACCTCGGCCTCCGCGCGCAGGCGCTCGATCTCCTCCCGCGCCTTGAACAGCTCGTCCGTGATCGACAGGCTCGCCAGGATGGCGGCGCGGTCGCGCTCCAGCGTGGGAAAGGAGGGGAGCGAGCGGATGATCTCGTCCACGTGCGCGGCGATGGCGCGCGTGCGCTCGGGCGGCACGTCGCTGCGCAGCACGTGGCGCTCGCCCGCGATCTCCACGGCGACGGTGTGGCGCTGCGGCGGCGGCTTGCGGGGGCTCATGGGCGGTTCTCCAGCACGGTGAGCCGCGCCAGCAGCCCGATGATGCGCTGCCGGGCCTCCGCCGCGCGGCTGGTGAGCACGGCGTTCTCCGCCCGCAGCCGCCGCAGCTCGTCCCCCGCCTCGTCCGAGGGGAGCGGGCCCAGCGACGTCAATTGCTCCAGCTCCGTGCGCAGCCGCTGCACCTCCTGCTCCGCCTCCGTGGCGCGCTTGCGCCACTCCGCCAGCGCGTCCGCGGCGGCCCGGGAGGCACGCTCCAGCCGCTCCCACCCGGCGTTCTCGCCGGACGGGGCTTCATCGACGGTCTCCAGGGCGGAATCAGCGGCGCCGGATGCCATGCCGCTCCTCGAGGGTGCGGAGGACCTGGCTCACCGCCCCATCCACCTCCGCGTCCGTCAGCGTGCGCTCAGGCGCGCGAAAGCGAAGGCGGAACGCCACGCTCCGGGTCCCCTCGGGAATCCCCTTGCCCTCGTACAGGTCAAACGGGAAGACGTCCTCCAGCAGGGCGCCCGCCGCCTCGCGGATCGTCCCGTCCACGTCTCCCGCGCTCGTCCCCGCCGGCACCAGCAGCGCCAGGTCGCGCTCCGAGCCGGGGTGGACGGGGATCGGCTGATACAGCACCTCGCGCCGCGCGGCGGAGGTCCCGGGGAGCCGCGCTTCCACGATCAGCACGGGCCCGGCCCACGCGGGCGCATCCACCTCGCCCGCCGCGGCCACGCGCCCGCTGCCCACCTCCGCCCCCTCCGCCGCGCGCAGGACGAACGCGCCGTCCACGGCCTCCACCTTGGCGCCGGGATACTCGCCCGCGAGCTCCTCCATCAACCCCTTCAGGTCCCACACGTCGTAGTCCGGCGCGGGGCCTGACCAGTGCGGCGGCCGGCTGGCGCCCGTGAACGCCGCCGCCACGCGCTGCTCCTCGCGCGGCAGCCCGCCGCCCGACGCGGGGAAGAACGCCGTGCCCAGCTCGAACAGGCGCACATCGCGGACGCCGCGGGCCAGGTTGTACTCCACCCGCCGCAGCAGCCCCGGCGCCAGCGTGCCGCGCAGAAAGCCCTCCTCCGCCGACAGCGGGTTCAGCAGGGGCACGGTGCCGGCGCCCTCGGGCGCGAACCCGCCCGCGACGGACTCCAGGAACCCCCAGCGGACGAAGAGCGCGCGCATCCGCCGCTCCACGGCGATCACCGGGTGCTCCGGCACGGCGGTGGGCCGGAACGGGAGCAGCTGCTCGTGGAAGGACCCGTA
>DATING010000546.1:0-3930 GCA_035474555.1 Longimicrobium sp.
CCGCCCGTCTGGGCGCTCCAGTCCACCGCCGCGCCGGGGACCGGGTTGCCGTGCCGGTCCGTCAGCCGCACGGCGAGCGAGTCCGCCAGCGCCCGTCCGACTCCGCCCGTGCCGCCGCCGGCGACCGCCTCGACGGCCGCGGGGGCATCCGCCTCCGTGAGCGCGGTAAAGACGAGCGTGCCGCTGTCCACCGTCGCCGTCGCCTGCGCCAGCCCGGGCGTGGTCCCCAGCCGCCAGACCGCGGACGCGGCGCCGTTCGCATCCGTCCGCGCCACCGCCGGCGAAACGACCCCCGCCGCGGGGGGCACGCTCCACGAGACGAGGGCGCCCGCCACGGGACGGCCGTCCGGCATCCGCAGCACCACGCCGAGCGAATCCGCCAGCACGCCGTCCGCCGTGCCCCGCTGCCCGTCCCCGCCGCGCTTGGCAAGCACCAGCGGGGCGCCGGCCGTGACCGCGTTGGCCATGAATCCCACGTAGCCCAGCCCCGCCACCCGCGCGACGACGGATTGCACCGAGTCCACCCGAGGCCCCAGCGTCCACTGCGTCCGTGCCGTGCCGTCCGCGCCCGTCATGCTCCGCGCCGGGGACAGCGCCCCGCCGCCGGCCGTGACCTCCCAGGCCAGCTCGATCCCCGCGGCCGGGTTTCCGTAGCGGTCCTTGACCGTCACGCCGAGCGAATCCGCCAGCGCGGCGCCCACCGGCCCCGCGCCGCCGCTCCCCGCCACCACGGCGATGGAGGCGGGTGCGTCCGCGCGGACGGCGGCGCGCAGGCGCACGGGGGCAACCTGCTCCAGCCGCGCCTCCACCACCTGGCTGTCCGCCGTCACCGTGCCCAGCGTCCACCGCGTGCGCGCCAGCCCCGATGCGTCGGACGTCGCCGTCGCCGCGGCCACCCGCCCGCCGCCGGCCACGACGGCGAACTGCACCGCGATCCCCGCCAGGGGCCGGCCGGCGGCATCCACCACCTCCACCGCGAGCTCCGACGGCAGCTCCGCGCCCACCACGCCCGTCTGCCCGTCGCCGGCGGACACCCGCAGCGCGCTGGGGGTGGCGCCGGGCGGCGGCGTAGAGGGCGTTCGCTCGTCGCAGGCGGCGAGGGCGAGGATCAGCGCAAAGGGAGCGATACGCAAGGCGAGCAGACGGGGAGCGGGCATGTGGGGACCTCTATTCAATAGGGACCGCGTGCGGCGGATGGAACGCGGGCCGGGCGGGCAGCCTCCGCGGGGGAGCGGGAGCGAAGAGCCAATCTAAACCCCCGGTCCGGAAACACCAGCTTCTTCGCATGGCGGATGGACATCGGCGCGCGGGCGGGCAGGCGGCGCTTGCGTCCGGGCGGGCGCGCGGCTACCCGTTGCGCGGGCACCGCATCCACCCTCCACCTCCCGTGTCCCGGTGACGATCCCGTACCTGCTGGACTTGATCGGCGTGAGCGTGTTCGCCATCAGCGGCGCGCTGGCGGCGGGGCGCAAGAGCCTGGACCTGCTGGGCGTGGTGGTGATCGCCGTCGTCACGGCCATCGGCGGGGGCACGCTGCGCGACCTGCTGCTGGACCGACACCCCATCTTCTGGATCGCCGATCCCGCCTACGTGGTGGTGATCGCCGCCACCGCGCTGGCGACGGTGGCGTGGACGCGGCGCTTTCGCCCGCCCGTGAACACGCTGGTGATCGCCGACGCGCTGGGGCTGGCCATGTTCAGCGTGGCGGGCGCGGCGGTGGCGCAGGGGGCGGGGCTCAGCGCGCCCATCGTCATCATCATGGGGACGATGACGGGCACGGCCGGCGGCATGCTCCGCGACGTGCTGACGAACGAGATCCCCATGATCCTGCGCCCCGAGATGGAGCTGTACGCCACGGCCGCCATCGCCGGCATCGGGCTGTACCTGGTGCTGGAGTCCGCCGGCGTCCCCCGCGTTCCCGCGGCGCTGGCCGGGATGACGGCCATCGCGGGGCTGCGCTTCGCCGCCATCCGGGGCAACCTCAAGCTCCCCGTCTTCAGCCTGCCGCCCGAGAAGGGGGAGGATTGAACACGATCAAGGAAAAGAAACAATTCTCACCCAGAGGGAACAGAGGGAACAGAGGAGGACCGCCGTTCTCTGGTCCCTCTGTTCCCTCTGGGTGAGGCCAAATCTTTTTCCGGTCTGGTGTTGGGATTAGATGCCGTCCGCGCACCCCCACCCCGTCGATTCTGTCCGCCATGAGCTACGATCTTCACCTCTTTCGCCCGCCGCCGGGCGCGGACCTCGCCGCCGCCGGACTGCACTCCTTCCAGCACGAGGGCGACGGTCCCGCCACGCCGGCGTCCAAGGCACGCAAGCGCGCCCTGGCCGATGCGCTCCTCCGCCACGATCCGCGGCTCACGGTGCTCGCGGAGGACTGGCCAGCGACGTCGCACATCCCGCCGCCCGTGGAGCTCGCCGCGAACGACGAGAACGGGATCCGCGTGTTGATCTTCGACCGCACCGCCGCCCTAGAGCTGCCGTACGCGCGCGGGGAGGCGGCGTGGGAGCGCGCCCGCGGCTACCTGCGCGTGCTGGAGGAGGCTGGAGGCTTTCGCACCTTCGATCCGCAGACGGGCGAGGTGCTGGACCTGGGCACAGTGCCGACGCAGCAGGACACGGACGGCTACCGGCGCGGAAACGCCGTCGTCCAGCGGATCCTGGACGCGTCGGACGATCCGTCGGACGGGTGATGGACGTAGCTTGATGATGGGTGCCGCGCGGGGCAGCCTTGCCCCTCTGACCACGAATGCCCCCGCGGGCAGGTGCTCGCAGGGGCATGAACGACCGGGGCGCGAATCCCGCTGGTCATTCTGGAAGCCGGGTCCGCTCCGCGACATGGAACTCGACGTCGGCACGGGCTCCTACCTGCACTTCCGAGCCGTCTTCCATCACCAGCGCGACCGTGGCTTCCTGGCGCTTTACCTTCAAGGTCCGCACATCGGCGATCTTGCGGCCGATCGCCGCTTCCAGCTTGGAAACGACGGAGAGGTTTCGGGATGCATGCGCTTCGGCGAGCTTGAACCGAAGCAGCGACCGCGCCGCCTCGCTGAGCGAGGCCACCTTGTAGCTGGAAGACAGCAGCCGGCGCTCGACCGTGCAGATACGCGACAGGTGGATGAAAAACTCCGCGTCCTCGTAGGCCGGCATGGGCGGAAGCGGAAAATATCCGATCTTTCTCCCGCTCCGCACCGCTTCCCAGCGTCCGGGGGCAAGCTCGGCATCCACGTACGGCAACAGCGGCGAGACAAGAACGTAGCGGTCGAGCTCGCGCACGGTACTGGCTCGCCGCTCTGCTTCCTGCTCAGGCAGCCCCTCACGGATGAGCAGCTCGACGTACTCGTTGAACTCCTTGTCGATCTCGCAATCGTGCGAGAGCACCAGCACGGGCGTCCAACTCGTCGCGAGAGTCACCATCGGAGCCTGGGAGGCAGTGCTCCGGCCCCATGCGGGCGTGAAGACCGTGTCTCCCGGACGCGACGGGGCAGGCGGGATTACCGGCATGGCCCGAAAAGCATCCGCGGACCAGACCATCACCGCCGGCGCCAGGTAGATGTCCCCCTGGCTTAGGAGGCCGCGGCATTCCGGCAGATACGCATCGTCGGGGGAAAGCGGCATCGCAGGCTCACGCCTCCGTGCGCCGGCGCCGTGACGACCGGGTGTCCGCGCCCAACGAGATCATCTCCTCAATCGGCACACCGGACTCCGTCGCCAAGCCGGAGATCCGTCGCCGTGGCTCCGGACTGGCCTCTGGCCCGCCGATGCGTCCGTCCTGGAGCGCGCGCCCGAACACGGCGTATGGATCCACCGCCCATCCGGCAGCCTCGTGCGCCCCCGGCATACGCGTGACCTCGTCCCACTTTTGCGACGAGACGATTACCAGCTCGTCGCGCCCACGCTCGCCGCAGTGCACTACACCCCCGTAATGCA
>DATING010000547.1:0-1885 GCA_035474555.1 Longimicrobium sp.
CCAGGAACACGACGCCGAGAAGCACGTAGAACGGCAGCAGCGGGTTGCGCCGGGGCTTGGCCGGGGGACGGGGCACGATGGTTTCTCCAGGCTTGCGTGGCAGCGCGCGCCGGCGGGCACGCGGGGGGAAATTCGGCGCAAATCATAACCGCGGCGCGGCGCCCGGGGCAAGCGGCGGCCGGAACGCTCCTTGCACCTTTAACCCCGGATTCACCTTTCGCGGGACCAGGGAGACACATGGACATCAGGCTGGTGCGCGGACGCGAGTCGCGCGTATGGCTTACGGTAGCGCTGCTGGCGGGCGGCGGCATCGTGCTGCTCATCGCCGTCGCCGTGTTCGGCGGCGACGCCACCATGGGCGCCAAGCGGCAGGTGGGCGCCGCGGCCAACTTCGGCGCGAACCGCGCGCCCGTGCTGCCCATGGAGACGCAGGCGTTCGAGACGCTGCTCCCCCTGGACAACCGCGAGCTGGGCCGCCTGGTGCACCTGCGCGCCACGGCGGAGAGCGTCACGCGCGGCCACGCCGTGTGGGTGCGCACCCCCACGGGGCGCCGCATCCTGGTCCGCTTCGAGCCCGAGCCGCCGGCGGGGGCCCTGCGCGCCCTGGGGCCGGGGTCCGTGCTGGACGTGAACGGCTACGTGCAAAAGATCTCGCGCGCCGAGTTCGACATGTGGACGGACTCGCTGAACGTCGCCATCCCGCGCCCCCGGCCGGGCACCAAGTTCGGCGACCTGCCGGACAGCGGCTTTGCCAAGATCGACTCGCTGTTCATCAAGAACTACTACGTGTCCGTGCGTCCCGAGGGACTGCGCGACAGCCGGTCCACCGCGTCGCTGCGCCCCGACACCACGCTCACGCCGTACCGCGACACCACGGCGTTGGGCCGGTTCCGCGCCGACAGCGTCGCCCGTGCGGCCCGCGCCGCCGATTCCGCCGCCACCCCGCGGGCACCCCGCACCGACAGCGTGGCCGCCGCGCCCACGCCGTGAACTGGACGCCCGACGCGCTGGACCGCCTGGAGCGCGCCATGGATGAGGGGAGCCGGGTGCAGCTGCGTCGGCGCGGGACGGAGATGGTGCTCATGCCCAGCCGGCTGCGCCACGACTACGGCGGCGAGGTGCTCATCGCCCACCACCTGGGCACCGGCGACCGCGTGGAGGTGCCGCTGGACGAGGTGGAGTGGTTCAACGTGCTGGACTGACCGCTGGGCGTTCGCTTCTTCGGCAGGATCTTGGGAAGAAACGGAAAGGGACGACGGCGGGTGGGGGCGTGTCCCCCGCGAGCGGGGGCCGGGCTGCGGGCGCGCATCCCTCACGCAACGGCATCCGGACCGCCGTCCTCCCGCCGGGGCCCTCACCCCCCGGCCCCCTCTCCCGTACACGACCTCTCCGCACCCTCGATTGCCATCCCTGTACGGGAGAGGGGGAGACCTTCCGTCGCGGCAAACGCTTCGCCGCGCCCGCAAAACTCCACCTGCAAACAACCCCTCCCCCGAAGTTGGGGGAGGGGTCGACGGCCGTTGCGAGGAACGAGCAAAAAGGCCGGCGGGGGAGAGGGCCCGCCCGTGGCGCAGCGACGGGCAGATTCCCCTCCTCATCCCGCCGCTGGCTTCGCCTGATCCGCCGCCGCTCCCTCCGCCGGCCACTGCCGCAGCTCCGGCGGGCCGCCGCCGGCGGGGAGCACCACGTAGTCATAGGTGCTCAGCCAGTCGCCGGAGTTCACGTAGAACCGTCCCGGCTCCACCTCGACGATGGAGGCCAGGTGCGCGTGGCCGGCAAGGAGCAGCTGGATGCCGCGGTCTTCGCGCATGCGCTCCAGCGCCCACGCCTGGATGAACGCCGCCCGCCCGCGCGCCGCCGCGTCGCCGGTGCCGGCCTTGTGCTC
>DATING010000548.1:0-10214 GCA_035474555.1 Longimicrobium sp.
TGAAGAACGACCAGCTGGTCACCGCCCTGTCGGGCGAAGACGCGCCGTACGAGATCCACGCCGACCTGATCCCCGACCCCGACGCGCGCAACGCCAGCCGCTACCGCTGGTCGTCCTCCTCGGGTCCGCCGATCCGCATCCAGAGCGGCACCCTGGCCACGGCGGGGGTCGTGGTGGAGCGGCGGCGGCCCATCCTCATGGTGATCCCGCAGCTGCGCAAGCACACGGGGGCGCGGGACGCCCGCGCCGCGGACCGCGTTCCCCCGCCGCGGCCGTGATGGCCCGCGCGCGGTCCGCCCTCCGCCGGCTGCGGGGCCGGACGGCCGCCCCCGTGCGCCGGGCGCGCGTCCCCACCGTGCTGCAGATGGAGGCCGTGGAGTGCGGCGCGGCGTCGCTCGCCATGATCCTGGCGCACCACCGCCGGCAGGTGCCCCTGGAGGAGGTGCGGATGGCCTGCGGCGTGTCGCGCGACGGCAGCAAGGCCAGCAACATGGTCAAGGCGGCGCGGGGCTACGGCTTGGTGGCCAAGGGGTTCAAGAAGGAGCCCGGGCAGCTGCGCGAGCTGCCGGTGCCCATGATCGTCCACTGGAACTTCAACCACTTCGTGGTCCTGGAGGGGTTCGCCAAAGGAAAAGCGTTCCTGAACGACCCCGCCCACGGTCCGCGGGCGGTCTCGGAAGACGAGTTCGACCAGTCGTTCACGGGGGTGGCGCTCACCTTTGAGCCCGGGCCGGAGTTCGTCCCCGGCGGGGAGGGGCACAGCCTGGTGGAGGCGCTGCGCCGCCGGCTCGCGGGGCTGCACGGCGCCGTGCTCTTCGTCGTGCTGGCCGGCCTGGGGCTGGTGCTGCCGGGGCTGCTCGTCCCCACCTTCTCGCGCGTGTTCGTGGACGACGTGCTGGTGAAGGGGATGGGGGAGTGGGTGCGGCCGCTCACGATGTTCATGGCGGGGACGGCGCTCGTGGTGGGGACGCTGACGTGGCTGCAGCAGCGCTACCTGCTGCGGCTGGAGGCGCGGCTGGCCATCGGCACCTCCGCGCGCTTCCTGTGGCACGTGCTCCATCTCCCCCTGCAGTTCTTCACCCAGCGCTTTCCGGGGGAGATCGCGTCGCGGGTGGGGATCAACGACCGCGTGGCGCAGCTGCTGTCCGGCGAGCTGGCCACGACGGTGCTGGCGGCCATCGTCGTGGTGTTCTACGCCCTGCTGATGGTCCGCTACGACCCCGTGCTGGCGGGCGTCGTCGTCGTCACCGCGGCGCTCAACATGGGGGCGCTGCGCTGGGTGTCGCGGCGGCGGACGGACCTGAGCATGCGGCTGCAGCAGGACCGGGGCAAGGCCATCGGCACGGCCATGGGCGGGCTGCTGAACATCGAGAACCTCAAGGCGACGGGCTCGGAATCGGACTTCTTCGGCCGGTGGAGCGGCTACTACGCCAAGGCCGCCAACGCGCAGCACCAGCTGGCCCTGCAGACCACGCTCCTGGCCGCCGTGCCGCCCCTGCTCCTGGCTGTGAGCACCGCCCTGCTGCTGGGGCTGGGCGGGCTGCGGGTGATGGACGGCGCGCTCAGCATGGGCATGCTCATCGCCTTCCAGGCCCTGATGTTCGCCTTTCTTACGCCCGTGAACTCCCTGGTGAACATGGGGAGCACGCTGCAGGAGGTGCGCGGCGACATGAACCGGCTGGACGACGTGCTGCGGGCGCAGGGGGAGCGGCCGGAGGCGGACGCGCCGGCGGAGGCCCGGGACGCCGTGGTCGCCACGCCGGCGCCGTCGCGGCTGGACGGGCACCTGGAACTGAAGCGCGTTTCCTTTGGATACAGCCGGCTGGAGCCGGCGCTCATCCAGGACTTCTCGCTCGATCTGCGCCCGGGGATGCGGGTGGCGCTGGTCGGGGGATCGGGATCGGGGAAGAGCACCGTCGCGCGCCTGGTCAGCGGCCTGTACGAGCCGTGGGCGGGCGAGGTGCTGCTGGATGGCATGCCCCGCGCGGCGCTCCCCCGGCCCGTGCTGACGAGCAGCTTCGCCGTCGTCGACCAGGAGGTCTTCCTGTTCGAGGGGACCATCCGCGAGAACCTGACCATGTGGGACCCCACGGTGCCGGAGCAGGACCTGGTGGAGGCGGCCCGCGACGCGTGCATCCACGAGGACGTGAGCGCGCGCGCGGGCGGCTACGGGAGCTTGATCGAGGAGGGCGGGCGCAACTTCAGCGGCGGGCAGCGGCAGCGGATGGAGATCGCGCGCGCCCTGGTGAACCGGCCCAGCGTGATGATCCTGGACGAGGCCACCAGCGCCCTGGACCCCTCCGTGGAGCAGCAGATCGACGACAACCTGCGCCGCCGGGGCTGCACCTGCCTGATCGTGGCGCACCGGCTGAGCACCATCCGCGACTGCGACGAGATCGTGGTGATGGATGCCGGCCGCATCGTGCAGCGCGGCACCCACGACGAGCTGCGGGACGCGGACGGGCCGTACCGCGACCTGATCGCGGCGGAGTAGGCGGATGACGACCACGTTCACCGGGCTCCCCGACGGCACCCCGCGCCCCGCGGCCGGCAACCGCCCCCTGCGGCTGGACCCGGCGTGCGTGTGGATCGTCCGCGCGGGGCGCATCGACGTCTTTGCCACGCGGCTGGACGCGGACGGCGAGCCCGCGGGCACGCGCCGCCACCTGTTTCGCCTGGAGGCCGGCGACCCCGTTTTCGGGCTGGGCGAGGACCCCGCCAGTGGCCGCGCCCTGCTGGCCGTGGGCGCGCCGGGGACGATGCTGGCGGAGTACGGGCTGGCGGAGATCGAAGCGCTGGCGGCGGACGCGGGGACGCGGCCGCTCTTCCACGAGCTGGTGCAGCACTGGACCGAGCGCGTGTGGGACGGGCTCGTGGGGCGCGCGACCGTGCGCCGCGCCACGGGCGGCGGCATCGGCGAAGAGGTGATGCTGCCGACGGGATTCAACCTGCGTCCGGACCCCTCCGTGGTCTGGCTGGACCCGGTGGAGGGCGCGCTGCGGCTCCTGGGCCGCCCCTCCGCCCCCCTCCATCCCGGCGAGATCGTCCCCCTCACGCGGCACGGCTGGGCGGAGGCCGTGGAGCCGTCGCGCGTGCGCCTGCTGGACACGGCGACGGTCCTGGCGGAGCAGGGGGCGGAGGGGGTGTGGCGGGCCCTGGCCCGGCTGCACCACGCGGCCATGGAGCTGGCCGTGGAGCGCGCCCGCGCGGACGAGGCGGCGTACCGCGACCGGCTGCAGGCGCGCGAAAAGGCCCGCGCGGCGGGGATGGCGAACGGCCTGTCGCGCCTGGCCCGCACGCTGGAAACGGCCACGCAGGCGCTGGGGACGCGGATGCGCCCGCCGGAGGGGGACGAGGACGCGCTCTTCGCCGCGTTCCGGCTGGTGGCGCAGGCGCAGGGGCTGCGGGTGGAGTCTCCCGGCGACCGGCCGCCGGTGAAGGATCCCGTGCAGGCCCTGGCGCGTGCCTGCCGCGTGCGCGCCCGCAAGGTGGTGCTGCGCGAGGGGTGGTGGCGCGAGGACAACGGACCCCTGCTGGGCCGCTGGGGGGACCGGCCCGCGCCCCTGGCCCTGCTCCCCGCGCGCGGCGGCGGGTACGAGGCGTACGACCCCGCGGACCGCTCGCGCATCCGCCTGGACGAGGCCGCGGCGGCGCGCGTGGGCCCCACCGCGTACATGCTCTACCGCCCGTTCCCCGCGGAGGTGCTGCGGCCCCTGGACGTGCTCCGCTTCGGGCTGCACGGCTGCCGGCCGGACGTGGGGACGGCGCTGGCGGCCGCGCTGCTGGGCGCCGTGCTGGGCCTGGTGCTGCCGCTGGCGACGGGGATGCTCTTCGAGCACATCATCCCCGGCGCGGACCGCGGGCAGCTGCTGCAGATGACGCTCGTGCTGCTGGCCGTGGCCCTGGCCGGGGCGCTGTTCACCGTGGTGCGCGGCCTGGCCATCGTGCGCATCGAGTCGCGGACGGCGGCCAGCATCCAGGCGGCCGTGTGGGACCGGCTGATCGCCCTTCCGCTGCCGTTCTTCCGCGGCTACACGGCGGGCGACCTGGCCACGCGCGCCATGAACGTGGAGGAGATCCGCCGGCTGATGACGGGCGCCGTGGTCACGGGGCTGCTGGCGGGGCTTTTCTCGCTCTCCAACCTCGTCCTCCTCTTCTGGTACGACCTGCTGCTGGGGGCCGTGGGGACGGGGCTGATCGGCGTTTCGCTGGTGGCATCCATCTCCATCGGCCTGCTGCAGCTGCGCAGCCAGCGCTCCATCCTGGCCTCGCGCTCGAAGATCAGCGGGATGATGCTGCAGTTCCTCACCGGCATCTCCAAGCTCAAGCTGGCCGGGGCGGAGGCGCAGGCGTTCTCGCTGTGGGCGCGGGCGTTCGGCGAGCAGCGGGACCGGCAGTACCACAACCGCGCGCTCGGCATCCGGCTGGCCGTGTTCAACGCGGGCTATCCCATCGTCTGCTCCATCATCCTCTTTTCCCTGGCCGCGCGGACGCTGGGGACGGAGGACGCCATGGGCACGGGCGAGTTCCTGGGCTTCACCGCCGCGTTCGGGCTCTGCCTGGGCGCGATGCTCTCCACGAGCTCCGCCGTGCTGCAGGCGCTGAACACCATCCCGCTGTACGAGCAGGTCAAGCCCATCCTGCAGACGACGCCGGAGGTGCGCCCGGGCAAGGACGATCCCGGCGAGCTCTCCGGCGCCATCGAGCTGCAGCACGTTTCCTTTCGCTACCAAGCGGACGGGCCGCAGGTGCTGCGCGACGTCTCCGTCCGCATCGACCCCGGCCAGTTCGTGGCGTTCGTGGGGCCGTCCGGCTCGGGGAAATCGACGTGCTTTCGGCTTCTCCTTGGCTTCGATGCGCCGGAGGTGGGGAGCGTGTCGTACGACGAGCAGGACCTGGCGGGGCTGGACGTGGAGGCCGTGCGCCGGCAGATGGGCGTGGTGCTGCAGAGCGGGCGGGTGATGTCGGGCGACCTCTTCACTAACATCGTGGGCGCGTCCCCAGCCACCCTGGACGATGCGTGGGAGGCGGCGCAGATGGCGGGGCTGGACGAGGACATCCGCCGCATGCCCATGGGGATGCACACGGTGGTGAGCGACGGCGGCGGCACGCTCAGCGGCGGCCAGCGCCAGCGGCTGATGATCGCCCGCGCCATCGTGGGCCGCCCGCGCATCCTGCTGATGGACGAGGCCACGAGCGCGCTGGACAACCGCACGCAGGGCATCGTCAGCGAGTCGCTGGACCGCCTGCGCGCCACCCGCGTGGTCATCGCGCACCGGCTGAGCACCATCCTGCACGCGGACTGCATCCACGTGCTCGTCGCCGGCGAGATCGTGGAGAGCGGCACCTTTGACGAGCTGATGGCGCTGGACGGCGTCTTTGCCGCGATGGCCCGCCGCCAGCTCGCCTGAGGCACGGCGTGGCCTCACATGGAGGGCGGAGAACTGCGGGAGAAGACTGTCACCGCGGCGGCTATGGCTGGATGGGATGAGCGCTGGATGGGACGAGCGCTTGATGGGATGAGCGCTTGATGGGATGAGCGCTGGATGGGACGAGCGCTTGATGGGATGAGCGCTTGATCGGATGAGTGCTTGTTTTCCTGAGGGAGGCGCCGCCGATCCCATCCCGTGCCGGAACCATGGCGCCGACCGAAGGATCTACCCGCCCGTGCCTGACATCCGCCGCCGCGAACGGACGGTGCCCGGGACGGACTGTCTTCGATCGGCGAGACGTGGGATCCGATTCGGTGCGCCCGTCGAGGATCCGCCTCTACGCGGGCAACGGCTCGGCTGCCATCGAAACCGTGAGGGATCGGCAGAGCAGTATCCACAACGCAGCACCCGGACACACCGATGAACACGAAAACCGGCCTTTGTGCCTCGACCTTCGCGGTCCTGTTCGCCTCCGCGCTCCTCAGCGGGTGCGGGGGCTCCGCCGATGCCACCCCGCAGCGCACCCGGAGCACCGGCGACATCGTGATCGGCGCGGCGTGGCCGTGGGAGCTGCGCGGCGAGCAGATCCACTACGGCAAGGGGATGGACCTGGCCGTGGAGGAGCTGAACGCGGCGGGCGGCGTGCTGGGCCGCCCCCTGAAGCTGCTGCGCGTGGACGACCAGGAGTCCGTGGACCGCGGCCGGATGATCGCCCAGGAGCTGGGGCGCAACCCGGACGTGGTCGCCGTCATCGGCCACCTGCACTCGTACGTGACCGTGGCGGCGGCGCCCATCTACGACCTGTCCGGGCTGGTGCTCGTCTCCGCCACCAGCACCTCGCCCGGGCTCACCCGGCTGGGCTACAGCCGCGTCTTTCGCACCACGTTCAACGACACGGACGTGGGCAAGCAGATGGCCCAGTACGCGCTGGACCGGGGCTACCGCCGGGTCGTCATCTACTACGCCCGCGACGAGTACGGCCGCGAGCTGGCCAACACCTTCGAGGAGCACGCCGCCAGCAAGGGCGCGCAGGTGGTGAGCCGCGAGTCGTACGATCCCAACCTGAGCGCCAACCCCGTGGCCGCCGAGCAGACGGTGAGCACGTGGAAGAGCTGGGAGTTCGACGCCGTCTTCATCGCCGGCCGGGATGAGCAGTCCGCGCTGCTCATCAACGAGCTGCGCCGGCAGGGGATCACCGTTCCCGTGCTGGGCAGCGACGCGCTGGCCACGCCGGCCTTCCTGGAGAAGGGCGGCGCGGCCGTGGAGGGCACCGTCATCGCCACCGCGTTCCACCCCGACGCGCCGGACGCGGAGGTGCGCCGCTTCAACCAGGCGTACGAGCGGCGCTACGGCGGCAGGCCCGACGTGGGCGCGGCGCTGGGATACGACGCCGTGCGCGTGCTCGCCCAGGCCATGCGCGAGGCGCAGACCACGGAGCCCGACAAGGTGGCCGCCGCCATGCACCGCCTGACGGACTTTCGCGGCGTGACGGGCGCCTTCACCTTTGACGAGGCGGGCAACCTGGTGGGGATGCCCGTCCGCAAGATCGTCGTGCGCGACGGCCGCTTCCAGTACCTGGAGCCGCCGGCCGCCGCTGCTCCCGGCGGGCAGTAGAGCCCGGCGGCCACCCGCTAGAGCGCAGGCGCCCAAGGGCCGCGCGCGGCGAACCGCACCGGGTGCGCCACGACGTTGTGGTGCGGCGGCTTTGTGACGACCGACAAAATGGCACGTCGCGTGCTCCCCCGGGAGCCGCCCCATCCGTTTCATGCCATCCATTTTTTCTCCCCAGGAGGCTTCAATGGCCGACGGCCCTCTTCCGCCTGAGGAAGACGATTTCGACGAGCTGGACGTGGAGGAGCTGGAGGACGCCCTGGGTGGCTTTGGCCTTCCCCTGGAGGACACCAACTCCGGCTGCACCATCAACGGCAACTGCGGCTGCACGTCCTCGTCATGAGGCCCCCCGCCACGCCGCGCGCGCCGAGGTCGCGCCCGTGACGGCCGTGGAGCCCGCCGCGCCCTCCCGGCTGGACGAGGGAGCGCGGGACGCCGCGCGCGCGGAGGTCCTGCGCGGCTTCGGCGCGGGGCCGGGAGAGGTGGCGGAGCTGCTGGCCTACAACCGCAGCGTGTTCGTCGTCCCCGAGTCCGTGGACCTCCCGCTCCCGGACGAGCCCTTCGTAGACGCGTGGCGGCGCTACGCGGACGAGGCCCGTGACCGGGGCGTGCTCCCCGTCCTGCGCGAGCACCTGGTGCAGCTGCGCTTTCCCATCGCCGCGGGGATGAGCGCGGACGCGGCGTACGAGGCCGCCCTCCGCCGCGGTGCGCTCCCGGACGCGCCCGACGACCTGCGGCTGCGGGACCCGGGCGGGCTGCGGCTGTTCATCCACCCCACCCCCGCCGGCGCCGTCCCCGTGCTGCTGGCCCCCGACCGCGCCGACTTCGAAGCGCTCGTGCGCGCGCTGACGAAGAAGAACGAGCCCGTCCCGCTCCCCGCCTCCATGGGCGCATGCATGGTGGGCGGCTACAACAACTGGGGCCGCGTGGCGGAGCTGCGCCGGCGCTGGGAGGGCGGGGAGGTGGAGGCCGGCGGGGCGGGGGACTGGTCGGCCGCCTTTGCCGTGCTGAAGGGGCGCAAGGAGCTGTACCAGGACCGCTTCGTCCTGCTGAGCGACGGGCCGTACAGCGGCGTCCTCGCGGAGGCGGTGGGGCTGGAGCCCGGCGAATGGAGGCGGGCCTCCATCACCATCCGCCTGGAGCACGAGTGCGTGCACTACTTCACTCGCCGGGTGCTGGGCTCCATGCGCAACAACCTGCTGGACGAGCTGCTGGCGGACTACGGCGGGATCGTGGCCGCGGCGGGCCGCTACCGGGCGGACTGGGCGCTCCGGTTCCTGGGGCTGGAGGGGAACGACGGCTGCCGCGCAGACGGGCGGATGTGGAACTATCGCGGGGAGCCGCCGCTGTCGGACGCGGCGTTCCTCGTGCTGCAGCGCGTGGTGCGAGCGGCGGTGGCGCGGATGGAGGGGATGGATGCGCGGCTGGATCCCGCCTCGCGCACGGGCGAGGGGCGTGCGCGGGTGGTGCTGGCGCTGGCAGGGTTCACGGTGGAGGAGATCGCGGCGGAAAACGATCTTATTCTCCGCTGGACGATGTGATACATGACAGAGTGCTGTAATAGAGGCGCGCAGCGATTTAGTCGCGCCGAGCTTCCATCGTCTAGCGCTCTAGCCCTCGATCTCCGCATTTTAGTATTTGTAAACCATTGCATAATAATAGCTTAGCACCCACCCCGCAGCAGGCATGCTAGCTGCTTTGGATTGTGCCGCGGTTCATCCTTTCACCCTCCCCACACAAGGAGTGCGTTATGTCCGAGAACGAGCTGCGTAACCCCGATGGCGAACTGAACGTTGAGGAGCTTGAAGAAGTGGCCGGTGGTCTTCCCGAGGAGGGGAACACGACGATCGGAGACTCCGACATCAACGAGAACTGCGGCAACAACTGCCACTGCTGACCTCTCGTCGAGGGTGCCGGCCGCGGTCGTACTGCGGCCGGCACTCGCCTAGGCTTTCGCCTTCGCCGTCCACTGGCCCTCGCCCCCCCTGCAGACCAGATTTCCGGGATGCCGCAGATGAACCCGACCCTAGACATGCAGACGTCGCCCCTGGACCGCAATCCGGTGGCCAAGCCACCTGCGGCTCCATTGCTTCAGCTGGCCTATACCCCCCGGCAGCGGTGGATCCCCTCCCGCTACACATCGCGGACCGTTAGTGAAGACGGGCGGCTGATCCTCTGGAACACGCTCTCGGGAGCGATCAGCGCCTTTCAGGTCCAGGACCGTGACGCCGTTCTGGAGCGGCTCTCGTCCGGCGGGGTCGAGGCGCCGCTGGACAAGGTGAGTGAGTATCTCAGCCGGCGCGGCTTCCTGGTCCGCGAGCAGACCAACGAGCTCGACCAGTTCCGCTATCGGTACAACCAAGAGCACTGGCGCAGCGACAAGCTGCAGTTGATCCTGCTCGCGAGCGAAGACTGCAATTTTCGCTGTGTCTATTGCTACGAGAAGTTCCGCAACGGCACGATGGAGGCCGGGGTGCGGCAGGGGATCATGCAGATGGTGAGTAGCCGCGCCCCCCGCCTCTCTGAACTCAGCGTGGGATGGTTCGGGGGCGAGCCGCTGTATGGTTGGGAGGCCGTTGAAGAGCTGTCGCCGTTTTTCCGTCGCATGGCCGATGAGCACGGACTCGTGCATGCGCAGAACATGACCACCAATGGGTACCTGCTCACGGAGGAGCGCGCCACCAAGCTGCTCGAGTGGGGATGCCGCTCGTACCAGATCACCGTAGACGGCCTCGCCGCGGAGCACGACTGCAAGCGTGTGGGACGGGACGGCAGCCCCACCCATGCAGTCATCCTCGACAACCTGCGCTCGCTCAAGGCGCGCGACCAGCGGTTCAACGTTGCGATCCGAGTGAACTTCGATCAGGAGAACGTTCCGAAGCTTGGAGCGTTCCTGGAGGCACTCAGCGAAGACTTTGGCGGAGATCCCCGGTTCAAGATGCGCTTTCGTGCAGTGGGCAAGTGGGGCGGTGCCAATGACGAAGACCTCGCGACCTGCGGCCTCAGCGAGAAGCGCCAGGTGTTGCGGCAACTGCGTGAAAGAACGGACGAAGTGAAGCTGCGGCAGGAGGGAGGCATTCGTGAGGCTGCCAAGTTTGGCAACCAGGTGTGCTATGCCGCGCGTCCGTACAACTTTATCGTCAGCGCCACGGGCAAGCTGATGAAGTGCAC
>DATING010000549.1:0-10123 GCA_035474555.1 Longimicrobium sp.
CCCCTGTAACCTGTCCCCTGTAACCCGCAGTTCCGTCCCCCGTCCCGTCCCCCACGCAAAAGTGCCCGCGACACCAGAGTGTCACGGGCACCGAAGCTAGCGGCAGGAACCCGCGCCCGCAAACGGACGCGGCCCCCGATCGCGCGCGGAGATTACCGCTGCGGAGCCGGCGTTCCGCCCAGGCGGCGGATCACGTCGGCCGTCACGTCCAGGGCCGGGTCCACGGCCACCACCAGCCCGTCCGGCGGGTCGATGATGAACGAGTAGCCGCCCGCCGCGCGAACCTGGTCCAGCACGCCGCGAATCTGCTGCATGATGGGCGCGACCAGCTCCTGCTCGCGCGTCTGCAGCTGCTGCTGGATGGCCTGCGCGCGCTGCTGGTACTGCGCCAGCTGCTGCTGCAGGGCCTGCGAGCGCTGCTGGCGGGCCGCCTCGGTCAGCGTGGCGCCCTGCGCGCGCAGCTCCTCGTCGCCGCGCGCCAGGCGCGCCTCGAGCGTGTCGATCTCCGCGCGCAGCGGCGTGAACTCGCGCTCCAGCGTGGTGCGCACGCCCGCGAACGCCGGCGTCTCGGCCAGGATGCGCTGCGAGTTCACGTAGCCGATCTTGAGCTGCTGCGCCTGGGCAGGCGCGGCCACGGCGGCAAGGGCCAGGGCCCCCGCGAAGGCAAACGAAAGAAAACGCTTCATCGGTCCGTCCATCCTTGGGGTTGCCTGGGGAACCTTACTGGTTCCCCAGCTTGAAGTGAATCTCCCAGCCCGGATCGGGCCGGTCGAAGCCGTACGCCGCGTCGATGCCGATGGCGCCCAGGAACGGCGTCACCAGGGTGGCGCCCACGCCCGCGCCGCGGAACAGCCGCGCCGTGTTGAACTCGGCCACGTCGCCGAACACGTTGCCCGCATCGGCAAAGGCCGACACCGACAGCGCGTCCGTCAGGCGGAACGCGTACTCGCCCGACACCGTGAAGAAGGCGTCGCCCAGGCACTCCAGCTGCAGGCTGCGGTTGCAGCTCGCGCTGTACCCGCGCGGGCCCACGCTGCTCTCCTGGTAGCCGCGCAGCGGCTGGCCGAACATCACGCCGCCCACGTAGAAGCGCTCGAACGGGAACCGGCTCACGTCACCAAAGATGGTGCCCGTCCGTGCCGACAGGCCCAGGGCCATCTGCGGCGCGCGCGGCCCGTTGCCCAGCCGGCCGGTGGGAACCCACCACTCCGTCTGCGCGAACACCTTCTGGTAGTTGCCGTCTCCCTGCAGGGGCCCGCCCGTCTGCTCCACCGTCACCGACTGCCGCGTTCCCTGCGTGGGGAAGAGCGGGTGGTTCTTGGTGTCGCGCGTGATGGAAAGCGACAGGCTGCTCGCCGTGGCGTTGGGCAGGCAGAACAGGCTCGAGTTCGCCTGGTCGCAGTTTTCCTCGCTCGTCAGGTACTCCGTGCGCGACAGCGAGTAGCCCAGGAAGGCCCGCGTGCGCAGCGAGCGCGGCATGGGAAAGCCGAACTGCACCGAGGCGCCCGTCTGCAGCCGCCGCCCGTTGCCAAAGCGCACGAACCGGTCGCCGCGGCGGAAGATCGACACCGAGCCCGAGTTGCGCCCGCCGCCGATGGCCGGGTCCGTGTAGCTGGCTTCCACCGTGCTGCGCCCGTAGCCCACCTCGGCCCGGATGTTGGCCGACTTGCCCTGGCCGAACAGGTTGGGCTGCGCGTAGCTCAGGAAGCCCGCGAAGCGCCCGCTCGTGCTGCCGTACGGACCACCGCCGAACACCGTGCCGAAGTTCACGCTTCCCGTGTTCTTCTCCTTCACGTTGAAGATGATGTCCACGGTCCCCGTCTGCGGGTCCGGCCGGATGTCGGGCATGGGCATGGGCACCTCGAAGAAGCCAAGGCCCGCGATGCTCTGGTAGCTCTGGATGACCCGCTGCTCGTTGTACACGTCGCCGGGAACGATCCACACCCGCTCGCGGATCACGGATTCGTGCGTGGTGCTGTTGCCGCGGAACGTCACCTGGTCGATGTAGAACGGCTGCTGCTCGCTCACGGCCAGGGTGGCGTTCACGCGCGCCGGCTGGCCGTTGGCCGCCGGCACCCGCTCGATGGAGGGGAGCACCTGCGCGTACAGGTACCCCTCGTTGCGGTACTGCTGCTCGATGTCCGTGGCCGCCCGCGTGAACGCCTGCTGGTCGAACACCTCGCCCGCCTCGCGCTCGCTGGTGCCGCCAAAGGGCAGCCCCAGCACCGAGCGGCGCTGCGTGGTGAACACGTCCGCGAGCGCCTCGGTCGGGAAGCGCGAGTTGCCCTGCACGTTGAACTCGCCCAGCCGGTACTGCGGCCCCTCCGACACCTCCACCACCAGCCGCGCCTTGCCCGTTTCCGGGTCCACCACCAGGGTGTCGCGCACGACGGCGAAGTCGATGTAGCCGTGGCTGCCGTAGAACTGGGGCAGGTTGGCCCGCAGGTCCTCCTCGAACGCCTCGCGGTCGTAGCGGCCCCCGCGGAACCACCAGAACCCCTCCTCCTTGAGGGAGAGGGCCCCTTCCAGCTGCTCCTCGGAGAACGCCGTGTTCCCCGTGAAGTCGATGTCGGCCACCGTAAGGCGGTTGCCCTCGCGCACGTTGAAGGTCAGGCGCACGGCCCCGTTCTCCACCGGCGCCAGGCTGGTGTCGATGCCCAGGAGCTGGATGCCGCGCGCCGCCAGCAGGTCGCGGGTCAGCTTCTGCGCCGCCGCCACCCGCTGCGGGTCCAGCGGCGCGTTCTCCTTGAGGCCGGAGCTGTCGCGCACGGTGCCGGCGCTCACGCTGCGCAGCCCCACGAACTGGATCTGCGCCACGAAGGGCCGCTCGCGCACGTCCACCACCAGCGCGCCGCGCCCCTGCTCGGCGCCGCGCACGTAGACCTGCACGGTCTCGAAGTTCCCCGTGGCCATCAGGCGCCGGATGGCATCCTGCACCAGCTGGGCGTTGACGGTGCTTCCCGTGCGCACGCCCGCCGACGCGCGGACGGCGTCGGGGGTCACGCGCTGGGTGCCGCGTACCTCCACGCTGTCCACCACGAATCCGGCGGGGGCAGTCTGGGGGGCGGCGGGGTCCTGCGCGAGGGCGGCGCCGGGGATGGCGCCGCCGAGGGCGAAAGAAAGGAGGGCCGCGAAGGCGGCCCGTCCCCGATTGAAGTGCTGCACGCTGAAAGTCAGACGGTCTGGGTTTTCGAGGGTACCCGGAAGGCGAGTGACTGGCGGTCTTCTGCGACCGTTACCTCGATCTCGTCTCCCGGGCTGAACTCCGAGCTCAGGATGCTTTCCGAGAGCGGGTCCTCCAGGTAGCGCTGGATGGCCCGCCGCAGGGGGCGCGCGCCGAACTTCTCGTCGTAGCCATGGTCCACCATGAACTCGATGGCATCGTCCGTGAGCTTCAGCGACAGCTCCTCCTCCTTCAGCCGGTCCTCCACGTCCCTGAGCAGGTTGTGGATGATCGAGCCGATCTGCTCCTTGGTCAGCGGATGGAACACGATGGTGTCGTCCAGCCGGTTGATGAACTCCGGGTTGAACGCCCGCTCGATCTCCTCCTTGACCTTGGCCTCCATCCGGTCGAACTGCGACTGCTGGCTGGGCGCGTGGAACCCCAGCCCCGGGCCCTTGCCGATGTCGCGGGCCCCCAGGTTGGAGGTCATGATCACGACCGTGTTCTTGAAGTCGATCACCCGGCCGTAGTTGTCCGTCAGGTGACCCTCGTCGAGCACCTGCAGCAGCAGGTTGAACACGTCCGGGTGCGCCTTCTCGATCTCGTCGAGGAGCACCACCGAATACGGCTTGCGCCGCACCGCCTTGGTCAGGGTTCCGCTGTCCTCGTAGCCCACGTACCCCGGAGGGGCGCCAATGAGCCGTGACACGCTGAACTTCTCCATGTACTCCGACATGTCCACGCGGATGAGCGCGTTTCGGTCGGCGAACAGGAACTCCGCCAAGGCCCGCGCCAGCTCCGTCTTGCCCACGCCCGTGGGCCCGGCAAAGACGAACGAGCCGATGGGGCGCTTGGGGTCCTTGAGCCCCGCGCGGCTGCGGCGGATGGCGCGGCTGATGGCCTGCAGCGCACGCTCCTGCCCCACCACCCGCTTGTGCAGCTCCTCCTCCATGTTCACCAGGCGGGCCGTCTCGGCCTGCTTCAGGCGCGTCACGGGGATCCCCGTCCACCGGCTCACGATGAAGGCCACGTCCTCTTCGCTCAGCGCCGGACGGTTCGTCTTGCGCTCCTCTTCCCAGCTCTTCTCGCGCTCCTGGATCTTGCGCTGCAGCTCGCGCTCGTGGTCGCGCAGCTCGGCCGCGCGCTCGAAGTCCTGGTCGCGGATGGCCTCGTCCTTCTTGCCGGCGATGGCTTCCAGCTGCTTCTTCAGGTCCTCCACCTCCGGCGGCGGCACCTGCGTCTGCAGGCGGGCGCGCGCGCCGGCCTCGTCAATCACGTCGATGGCCTTGTCCGGCAGGAAGCGGTCGGTGATGTAGCGCTCCGACAGCTTCACCGAGGCCTCGATCACCTCGTCCGTGATGCGGATGCGGTGGTGGTCCTCGTAGTGGCTGCGCAGCCCCTTCACGATCTCGATGGCCTCGTCGATCGAGGGCGGCTCCACGTTCACCGTCTGGAAGCGGCGCTCCAGGGCGCCGTCCTTCTCGATGTACTTGCGGTACTCGTTCAGCGTCGACGCGCCCACGCACTGCAGCTCGCCGCGGGCAAGCGCCGGCTTGAGCATGTTGCTGGCGTCGATGGCGCCTTCCGCGGCGCCCGCGCCCACCAGCGTGTGCAGCTCGTCGATGAACAGGATGATGTTCTTGTTCTGGCTGATCTCGTTCATCACCGCCTTGAGCCGCTCCTCGAACTGGCCGCGGTACTTGGTGCCGGCGATGACGGCGGCCATGTCCAGGCTCAGCACCCGGTAGTCGCGCAGCGAGTCGGGGCACTTGCCCTCGGCGATGAGCTGCGCCAGTCCCTCCACGATGGCCGTCTTGCCCACGCCCGGCTCGCCGATGAGCACGGGGTTGTTCTTCTTGCGCCGCGACAGGATCTCCATCACGCGCTCGATCTCTTCCGCGCGGCCGATGGTGGGGTCCAGGTCGCCCTGGCGCGCCAGCTCCGTCAGGTCGCGGCAAAAGTGGTCCAGCGCGGGCGTCTTGCTCTTCTTCTCGCCCTTGGCGCCCGTGGCGCCGGCGGCGCTGGCCGTGGGGGCGCTGGCGGAGGGCGCGGCGCTCGGCTCGCTGCCCAGCAGCTTGAGCGTCTCGCGGCGGGCATCCTCCAGCGTCACGCCCAGCTGGCCCAGCACCTCGGCCGCGATCCCCTTTTCCTCGCGGAGCAGGCCCAGCAGCAGGTGCTCGGTGCCCACGTAGCTGTGGTTGAGCTCGCGGGCCTCGGCCATGGCGAACTCCAGCACCTTCTTGGCGCGCGACGTGTACGGCAGCTCGCCCAGGGCGATGGTCGCCTTGCCCCGGCGGACGGACTCTTCGACCTTTTCCTGCACCTGGTCGAGGTCCACGTTGAGGTTGTTCAGCACGGCGGCGGCAACCCCCTCGCCCTCGCGGATGAGGCCCAGGAGGATGTGCTCGGTGCCGACGTAGTCGTGCTGGAGCCGGATGGCCTCTTCGCGGGCCATCGCCAGCACCTTACGCACGCGGTCGGTGAAATTGTAGTTCATGTGTACCCTGGCCTCCGGACGGGCGGAGTGAATCGGATTACATCCCGGTAGCGAGCTTCCGCGCGCGCATTCTGCACAGCAGGGGCCATCTTCGGAACCAACGGCCCCTTCACGCGGACAACGTTCTGCGCCGCAACGCCTTGCGAGGACGCGGGCGGCTGGGGTTTTCGGAAGAATCAAGCGCCGCGCGCGTGGCGGCGGGGATCAATCAGCCCTCGTCCGCCCCGGCGTCGTGCAGCACCTGCCGCACGTAGGCGGCGCGCTGGACGTCGGCGTCCCCCTCGGCCAGGGGACCGCCCGCCACCTGCTCCAGGTGGGCGGACTGCGTGAAGATCATGATCCGGTTGAGCGTGTATACACTGAGGTCGGGGATGAGTTTCAGCCCCACGCCCAGACGCACGCCGCTCAGCAGGTTCATCACCTCCTCGAAGCTCGTGGAGCGGGCGTGGCGCAGCAACCCGTAGGCCCGCCACACCTTGTCCTCGATGACCACGGGCGCGTCGCGCAGCAGCACCTGGCGCGCCTGCGTCTCGTACTGTACCACCTGGTGCACGATGCGCTGCAGGTGGTCGATCAGGTCCTCTTCCGTCTTGCCCAGCGTGGTCTGGTTGCTGATCTGGAAGAAGTTGCCGACGACCTCCGACCCCTCGCCGTACAGCCCGCGGAACGTCAGTCCCACCTGGCTGATGCCCTGCAGCACCTTGCCGATCTCCTGCGTGAGCACCAGCCCCGGCAGGTGCATGAGTACGCTGGCCCGCAGCCCCGTCCCCACGTTGGTGGGGCACGACGTCAGGTAGCCGAACTCGGTGTGGAAGGCGTACGGCAGCCGCTTGCCCAGCTCGTCGTCCAGCCGCTCCACGTCGCGCCACGCGTCGCGCAGGCGAAATCCGCCCACGATGTTCTGCAGGCGCAGGTGGTCCTCCTCGTTCACCATCACGCTCAGCGCCTCGCCGGGCGCCATCAGCAGCGCCGTGTGCGTGGGCGTCACGTGCCCCGTGCCGCCGATGAGCTCGCGGCTCACGAGGTGGCGCTCCAGCAGCAGCTGCCGCTCCGACTGCGCCAGCTCGGAGACCACCACCTGTCGCCCGCTCCCCAGCGCCGGCGCGGCGCCCGCGGCGTCCAGCGTCAGGCGCAGCACCTCGCGGCGGTCGTCCGGCTCCGCCCGCGTGCCAAAGCGAAAGCTCTGGAGGTTGCGCGCCAGGCGGATGCGCGTGGACAGGACGATGTCGCTGTGGGGCCCGTCGGCCCGGAGCCAGGCCAGGCCGGCATCGGGAACGGCGCCCAGGAACTCGTTGGCCACGGTTACACCTCCTGGCCGGCTTCGAGCCGGCGGATCTGGTCGCGGAGCGCCGCCGCACGCTCGAAGTCCTCGGCCTCCACGGCGCGCGCCAGGCTGCGGCGCAGGCTCACCACCCGGGCCGTGCGGTCCGTTTCCGTGGGGTCCGGCGGCAGGTACACCTTGCCGCTGTGCTGCGTGCCGCCGTGCAGCTTGCGCAGCAGCCCCCGCAGGCTGGTATCGAAGACGGAGTAGCAGCGGGCGCACCCCAGGCGCCCCGTCCGCTTGAAGTCCGTGAGCGTGAGCCCGCAGCTGGGGCAGGTGCCGGCCGCGGTGACCGTCTCCGCCGCGATGGACTTGCCCATCTGCGCGATGAAGTCCGCCAGGGGCGCGTTGGCGGGCTGCCCCGCGCTCAGGCCCATGGACTCCGCGCACACCTCGCACAGGTGGCGCGTGGTCATCTCGTTGTTCTGGATCTGGGTGAGGTGGATGGCCGCCTCGTGGTTCCCGCAGTTCTCGCACAGCATGTCGGATCGGCCTCCCTTACTCCCCCGCGGCGGGCCCGGCGACCTCCGGACCCACGTTCACCAGCTGTCCCCCGTGCAGCCGCAGGACGCGGTCCGCGCGTGCGGCAAGCCCCAGGTCGTGCGTCACCAGCACCATCGCCGCCCGCTCCTCCTGGCACACGCGAAAGAGCGCGTCGTGCAGGCGCTCGCTCGTGTCCGGGTCCAGGTTGCCCGACGGCTCGTCCGCCAGCAGCGCCAGCGGGCGGTTGGCCAGGGCCCGCGCCACGGCCACGCGCTGCTGCTCGCCGCCGCTGAGCTGCGCGGGCTTGTGCTCCACGCGCGCGGCCAGTCCCAGCATGTCCAGCAGCTCCATCCCCCGGTCGCGCGCCTTGCCTTCGGGCATCCCCGCGATGAGCTGCGGCATCATCACGTTCTCCAGCGCCGAGAACTCGCGCAGCAGGTGGTGGAACTGGAACACGAAGCCCACGTTGCGGCTGCGCAGGTCCGCCAGGGCGTCTTCGCGCAGCGAGGCCAGCCGCCGCCCGCCCAGGATCACCTCGCCCGCGTCCGGCTGGTCCAGCGCGCCCAGCACGTGCAGCAGCGTGCTCTTGCCGCTGCCGGACTGGCCGATGACGGACACCAGCTCGCCCGGCCGCACGTCCAGGTCCACGTTGGCCAGCACCTGGATGCGGCTGCCGTCGCCGCCCACGTAGCTCTTGCTGACGCCCCGGGCGCTGATGGAGGGCTCGGCCGCGTAGTCCACGCCCCGCGGCGCGTCGGTCGCGCTGAACGGAAGGGGGCTACTCATGGCGGATGGCCTCCACCGGCTCCAGCCGGGCCGCCTGCCAGGCTGGATACACCGTCGCGAGAAACGAGATCACCACGGTGGAAAGGAGCACGATGAGCAGGTCCAGCGGGGCGATCTTCACCGGCAGGTGGCTGATGAAGTAGATCTCGCCCGGGATGCTGATCAGCTTGAAGCGGTCCACCACGTAGGTCACCAGCCCGCCCAGCGTCCCGCCGATGACGGCGCCCACGATGCCGATCACCAGCCCCTGCATCATGAACAGGCGCAGGATCCGCTTCGATGTCATCCCCATGGACTTGAGGACGCCGATCTCCCGCGTCTTGTCCGTCACCACCATCACCAGCGTGCTCACGATGTTGAAGGCGGCCACGATCACGATCAGCAGCAGGATGAGGGTCAGCGCCAGCTTCTCCAGCTTGAGGGCGGAGAAGAGGGACCGGTTCATGTTCATCCAGTTGTCCGTGCGGTACGGGATGCCCAGCGTCTTCTCGATGCCGGCGGAGACCTCCGCCGCCCGATAGGGATCCGTGAGCCGCGCCTCGAGCCCGCTCACGCCCGTGCCCAGCCCCGCCAGGTCCTGGCCCGCCGCCAGCGAGGTGTAGGCGAACTTGTTGTCGTACTCCCACATCCCCGTGCGCACGCCGCCCACGTACTCGAACATCTCCATCTTGGGGACGAGCCCCATGGCCGTCACCCGCGCGTTGGCGAGCGAGATCACCGTCAGCGTGTCGCCGGGGATGAGCCCCAGCCGCGCGCCCAGGGCCTGCCCCAGGGCGATGGCCGGCAGCCCGCTCCGCGAGCGGTCCAGGCGGATGCGGGCGTCGCGCAGCATCCGCGGGATGTCCGTGGCCTCCACGCCCTGCTGCGACACGTCGATGCCGCGCAGCACAGCCGCCTCGGGGTAGCCGCCGCGGTTGCGAAGGCCCACCTCCGTGTGGACAAACGGCGCCGCGGCGACGACGCCTTCCACGCGCCGCGTCTGCTGGAGGGGGCCCTCCCAGCGGTCCATCCGCATCCCCTCGCCGTAGGTGAGGACGAACACGTGCGGATTGACGCCCAGGATCCCCTTGCGCAGCTCCGTCTGCAGCCCGTTCATCACTGCCGTGACGACGATGAGCGCCGTGACGCCCACCGACACGCCGCCGATGGCAATCAGGGTGATGAGCGACAGGAAGCGCGTGCCCCGGCGGCTGGACAGGTAGCGGCGCGCGATGCGCCATTCCAGCGTCATCGGGGGCCTCCGTCAAACCCGAGGGAATAGGGAATAGGGAATAGGGAATAGCCGGCCGGTATCATCCGGATCGCCGTTCCCTGTCCCCTGTCCCCTGTAACCTGTACCCCGCGGTTCCTCATTCCGGCCTCATGGAGGGAAACAGGACCACGTCGCGGATGGACGGCTGCCCGGAGAGGATCATCATCAACCGGTCGATCCCCATCCCGAAGCCCCCCGTGGGCGGCATCCCGTACTCCAGGGCGCGCAGGAAGTCCTCGTCCAGCGGCTGCGTCTCTTCTTCGCCGGCCAGCGCCAGCCGCGTCTGCGCCTCGAAGCGCTCGCGCTGGTCGATGGGGTCGTTCAGCTCGCTGTACGCGTTCAGCAGCTCCTTGCCGGCCACCATCAGCTCGAAGCGCTCCGTCAATTCCGGGTTGCCGCGCTTGACCTTGGCCAGCGGCGACATCTCCCGGGGATAGTCCGTGATGAACGTGGGCTGGATGAGCTTGGGCTCCACCAGCGCGCCGAACAATTCGTCGATGAGCTTGCCCCGCCCCATCGTGGCGATCTCCTCCGCGCTGAAGCCCAGCTTGCGGACCTCCGCGCGCATCCCCTCCTCGCCCAGCGCCACCACGTTCACGCCGCCGATCTGCTGGAGCGCGT
>DATING010000550.1:0-2800 GCA_035474555.1 Longimicrobium sp.
TCCCGGAGTGGAACGAGAACCTGCTGGTGAGCACCGGCGAACTGGCGCGGCGGCTGAACGACTCGCGCACCGTGATCATCCACGTGGGCCGCGACCGCGCCAGCTACGACGCCGGCCACATCCCCGGCGCGCGCTTTCTCCCCCTGTCGTCGCTGGTGACGGAGGTCAACGGGGTGCCCAACGAGCTCCCGCCGCCGGCGCAGCTGGAGGCGGCGTTCGAGGCCGTGGGCGTGGGCGACGGCACGCGGCCGGTGCTCTACGGCGACCTGGGCGGCCTGGCGGCGGCCCGCGCGTTCTTCACGCTGGACTACCTGGGCAAGATCGACGGCGCCCTGCTGGACGGCGGGCTGGAGCAGTGGCGCGCGGAGAACCGTCCCCTGGAGACGGCGGCGCCCACCGTGCGCCCGGGCTCGCTGACGGTGCGGCTGCGGCCGGACGTGCTGGCGGACGCGGACTACATCCGCGCCAACCTGACCAACGACACCACCTTCGTGCTCATCGACGCGCGGCCCGAGGCGGAGTACACGGGGCAGACGCCGGGCGAGGGCGTCACGCGGCCGGGGCACATCCCGGGCGCCCACAACATCTTCTGGCGCACGTCGCTGGTGTCGGACACGGACCTGCGGCTGCGCTCGCCCCAGGTGCTCACGGCGGCGTACACGCTGGCGGACGCGGCGCAGCGCGACACCGTCGTCGTCTACTGCCGCACCGGGGTGCAGGCCAGCCACGCCTACTTCGTGGGCCGCTACCTGCGCCGCCCCGTGAAGATGTACGACGGCTCGTTCATCGACTGGAGCCGCCGCGGCGAGGAGTACCCCGTGGACACGGGGACGGGATCGGACTCCTGACGGAGGAGGAGCGGATGGCTACGCAGACGGCACCCCTCAAGGCCACGGTCGCCTGCGCCGCGTGCGGGCGACTGAACCGGGTGGACCTGGCGCGCGCGTCGGACAGGCCCAAGTGCGGGGCGTGCGGCCGCCCCATCGCGCTGGACCGGCCGCTGCACCTGACGGACGACAGCTTCGACCGGGTGCTGGCGGATGCGCCCGTGCCCGTGGTCGTGGACTTCTACGCGGACTGGTGCGGGCCCTGCAAGATGATGGCGCCCGTCTTCGAACGGTCGGCGGCGGAGCGGATGGGCGGCGTGCTGTTCGCCAAGGTGGACACGGACCGCAACCCGCGGGTGGCGCAGCGCTTCAACATCGCGAGCATCCCCACGCTCATCACCTTCCGCGGGGGACGCGAAACGGCGCGGCAGATGGGTGCCCTGCCCAAGCAGCAGCTGGACGCGCTGGTGGACCAGGCCCTGGCGGCGCGTGGCTGATTCCGCCGGGCCGGTGCACGTGGCGGGGACGGGACGCTGGCTGCCGGAGCGCGTGCTGGACAACGCGGAGATGGCGGCGCTGGCGGGGGTCACGGAGGAGTGGATCCTGCGCCGCACGGGGATCCGGGAGCGGCGGGTGGCGGGGGACGGCGAGGGCACGGCCGTCATGTCCACCCACGCGGCCCGCGCGGCGCTGGACGCGTCCGGCATCCCTGCGGAATCCATCGGCGCCATCATCGTCGCCACCACCACGCCGGACCACCTGACGCCCCCCACCGCCTGCGAGCTGCAAGCCGCCATCGGCGCGTGGGGGGCGGCGTGCTTCGACGTGGAGGCGGGGTTCGCGGGGTGGATCTACGCGCTGGTGCTGGCGGATTCCCTGCTCCGCGCGGGGCGCGGGGACGCGGCGCTCGTCGTGGGCGTGGAGAAGCTGTCCACGGTGACGGACCGGGCCGATCCGTGCACGGGCCCGCTCTTTGGCGACGGGGCGGGGGCGGCGGTGCTGGCGCGGGGCCCGGGACCGCGGACGGTGCGGTCCACGTCGTGGTGGGCGGACGGGCGATTAGCGGATGCGCTCAAGCGGCCGGCCGGCGGCTCCCTGCGCCCGTTCGACGCCCTGGTGCTGGAGGAGGGCGCGCACCTGCTGCGGATGGAGGGGACGAAGCTCTTCAAGGCCGCCGTGCGGACGATGGCGCAGCAGGCGCACGCCGCGCTGGACGCCGCGGGGCTGACCCACGACGACATCGGCCTCGTGATCCCCCACCAGGCGAACCTGCGCATCATCGAGGGGCTGATCAAGGAGATGGACCTGGACCCGGCGCGGGTCTACGTGAACATCGACCGGCTGGGCAACACGGGCGCGGCCACCATCCCCATCGCGCTGGACGAGGCGGTGCGGTCCGGCCGCGCGGACAGCGATGCGCCGCTCCTGCTCGTCTCGTTCGGCGCCGGCGCCACGGCGGGCGCCGCAGTGCTGGGCTGAGGCGGCCTCACCACGGAACGCGCGACATGTGGAACGCCCGCGACCGCTGGATCCCACCCGAGAAGCGCGCGCAATACGCGGAGGATGGCCTTCCGCGCATCCCCCGCAAGCGCTTTCGACACGCGCGGCGCTACTACCGGGCGCTGGAGCGCAGGGCCGAGACGCTCCGCGTGGACATCGACGAGTACTGGCACACGCACCCGGACTGGGGTGGTGACGGCAACCGCAGCGCGCGCGACCGGCGCCGGCACCTGGCCGCGGGCTTCACCATCTTCCGCCGGCTACTGGAGCAGGCGGACGCGGCGCGCGGGCCCGTGCAGGTGTTCATGCTCCTCGACGCGCTGGACTCGTCGCAGGACGCGGTGTACGTGCACACGCCCGGTCCCAACCCGGACTACTTTCCCATGCGGTACGAGAACGCCGTGTGGGACGTCCGCGTGCCGGTGATCCTCCGCGAGTTCCTGGCCGATCCGGACTGGGAGCTGGGGCGGTTC
>DATING010000551.1:0-4505 GCA_035474555.1 Longimicrobium sp.
TGCCGGATGGCGGCCCAGGTGCTGCGAACCGGCCATCCTGCGCCGCGCCACGAGTGGGCGATGGACGCGATCCGCAGGTGCGACGCATCGGGCCCAGCAGTTCTGGCAAGCGTCTGGAGGGAGGCCGCGCCCTCGGACACGACAGGACTCGACCTGCTGTTCAACGCGACGCGTGATTTCAACGACCGCCGGGTAGTCGATGCCGTGGCGGCCGTTGCGCGACGGACTGGGGCCCCGGAAACGACGAGGATCTACGCGTTCGCGCTCCTCTTCAACTACGCGGTTCCCGGGCGCTACCTCAACATCGAGCAGCTTCTGCAGCCTGGGGAGTTCCCCCCGCGTATCCGCTACTTCACCCATGACGATCGCGGGGACAGCACGCGAGCGATCCTGGGAGACCTCCGCCCCGAGGTCAGCGAGGTTCTTCGCTCGGTGGCCGCGGCGGAGCCGAGCAGCCGGGTGGGGATTGCGGCGGCGACGGTCCTGCGGCGCCTCGAAGATGTCTCGCGATGGCAAAACGCCAAAGATGCAGGTTGATAGAGGTCTTCTCGCGCGGGTAGTCGTCGCAGTGCTCGGCGGCTGCAACGTCCCTGCGGCTCTTGGACGAGTACTGAGCCAGCCTCGCCCGCGGGAGCAAACGAAAACGGCCGCCCCGCATCTGCGGGGCGGCCGTTCGGTCGATCAGCTGCGTCGGTTACGCCGGGACGGGCTCGGCCTGCTCGGCACCGAACACCGTGGTGCCCGCGCCCAGGGCGATGACACCCTCCTCCGTCCAGGTGCGGAAGCAGTCCCAGCCGAACTCGCGCGCCGCGCGGCTCTGGTCGGGAAAGCCGAACCAGTCGCGCCACCCTTCCTGGTCCGCCCGCCACTTGCAGTCCCAGTGGAACGTCACGCGCCGCTCCTCGTTGGCCGTGCGCACCGTCATCCGCCCGCGAAAGTACTCGCACCCCGACGCGGCCTGCATATCGATTGATTCGATGGCGAGGTGCGGATATTCTACCATCAGCTTGTGCAGCGTGCGCTCCACCTTGATGGGGGGGCACCCGTGCCCATAGGCGATCCGCTCGCTGGGCCGGCCGTCGCGAAGGAACTGGGTGAGCGCCTCACGAAACGGGGCGCTCGCGGCGGACCGGTGCAGCAGATCGGCAGTGTTCATGGGCATGTCCCAGGCGGGGAGTGGTCGCAGGCAACGTGCATAAGGATAACCGAACGTGACGGTTTCGCCAAGTCATTACACGCAAGTCGCTTGCATACCTCTTCCGGGCCAGTCGTGACGCCGTTCGTTCCCTCCGGCGAGCGGCCGGATCTCCGCGCGCCCGCCGACGTCGCGGACATTGCAAAACGCCTGCAGGATGCAGGATACGAGACCTGGACGGTGGGGGGCGCCGTGCGCGACGCCCTTTCCGGCGGGCGCCCCACGGACTGGGACCTGACCACCGCCGCCCGTCCCGGCGACGTGCGCCGCCTCTTTCGCCGCACGGTGCCCGTGGGCATTGCGCACGGCACGGTGGGCGTGCTGTTGCGCGACGGCCACCTGTACGAGGTCACGACCTTTCGCCGCGACGTGGAGACGGACGGCCGCCACGCGCGCGTCGTGTTCGCCGACCGCGTGGACGAGGACCTGCAGCGGCGCGACTTCACCATCAACGCCGTCGCCTGGCACCCGCTCACCCGCGAGGTGCGCGACCCGCACGGCGGCGTGCCGGACTTGCAGGCTGGCATCCTGCGCACGGTGGGCGACCCCGCAGAGCGCTTTCGCGAGGATCGGCTGCGCGTCCTGCGAGCCCTGCGCTTCGCCGGGCGCTTCGGAATGCGCATCGACCCGGCGACGTGGCAGGCCGCCCGCGCCGCCGCGCCGGAGCTCGTGCACCTGTCCGCGGAGCGCGTGCGCGAGGAGATGCTCAAGGTCCTGCGCCAGGTGCATCCGCCCTCCGTCTCCCTGCGCCTGTACGCGGAGAGCGGCGCCCTCGCGCACCTGTATCCCGAGCTGCAGGCCTGCGTGAATGCGCCCGACGCGGACGGCAACGTGTGGTCGCACCTGCTGGCCACGGTGGATGCGATTCCCCGGCACCGGGCGGAGCTTCGGATCGCGGCGCTGCTGCACGATGCCGGCAAGCCGCTCACGCGCGCGGTGGATGCGGACGGGCGCATCACCTGGCCCGAGCACGCGTCCGCGGGCGCCGCCCTAGCCAACCGGATGCTGCGGCGCCTCAAGTTCTCCAACGCCGAGATCGACCGCGCCGTGCACCTGGTGGCCCAGCACGCGGACTTCCCCGCACCGGACGCGCCCGCGCCGGAGCTGCGGCGGTGGCTGCGGCGCATTGGCCGCGCGTACGTGCCCGACCTGTTCCGCCTGCGCATCGCCGACCTTCGCGCGCGCGCCGCGGACGACCCGCGCATGGAGGATACGACGCGCCTGTGGAAGCGTGTGCGTCGCGAGCTGGGCCGCGAGGCGCCGCTGGAGATCGGCGACCTGGCGATCAGCGGGGCGGAGCTGCGCGCCCTCGGCCTCCCTCCCGGCCCGCTCTACGGCGAGATCCTGCGCGACCTGCTGGAGCGCGTCACCGACGAGCCGTCGCTCAACGACCGCGAGACGCTGATGGGCATGGTCGCCACGCGGATTTCCGGCGGGGAGGAGGATGGATGAGGGAGCCGATGGATCCCGCGCGGATCGAGACTGAGCTCCGCGAGATGCTGCGCGAATGGGTGCGGCATCCGGAACGCCCCATCGCGTTGGCCGATCATCTCATCTACGACCTGGAGATCGAGGACGACGATGCCGAGCTGTCCATGATCCCCGACATCCAGGGCCACTTCGGGATCGAGCCGCCCGCGTCCGCGTGGGGGGGCGTCGCCACGGTGGGGGATGTCGTCGGGCTCGTCGTGCGGTACCAGCGGCAGCCGCCCACCCCCGCCGAGCGTGCGCGCGACGTCCTGGAGCAGCGGGAGGCGGCACGCGGCCTCGTGGTGTTCGGAAGTCGGTTCCTGGCGGCGGTGGGCGTGGCGGCGGGGCTGGAGCTGGCGGGGAGCGCCGGCGCAGAGCTGTTCGTCGCGGCGCTGGGGATCTACTTCGCCGCCGGAGTGCCGGCGAGGTGGCGAGAAGGCCGTCGTTTCCGCCGGGAGCGCGCCGCTTGGAAGGCCCGCCGCGCGGTGCAAGGCTGATCCGCCCCCCCAGCCGATCATCATCCGCAGGGAAGCGCCGCCGATCCCATCCCGTGCCGCGAACCCCGGTCGCCCAAAGGATCTTTGCTCCCGTGCACGACCTCGCCGCCACGCGTGGCACTCCCCCGTGACGTGAGTCCACGCAGGTGGACTTCGTGTGTTTGTTGCGGCGAATTCATTCGCTCTGTCGCGAACTCCGCCTCCGCAAAGCCCCCCCTCACCCGTACTTGATTGCGTCCAGCGGCCGCTGACCCGGCAGGGGGAGGATCACGCCGGGGTTCAGGATGCCGAGCGGGTCGAACGCGTCCTTCACCGCGCGGAAGCAGGCGACGAGCTCCGGGCCCCAGATGATCTCCAGTAGCGGCGCCCGCAGCCGTCCGTCGCCGTGCTCGCCGGCCATCGTCCCGCCCAGCCGCGCCACGGCGTGCGCGATCTCGTACACGATCGCCTCCGCCTCCTCGCGCCATCCCGCCTTCGCGACATCGACGAGCGGATTGACGTGCAGGTTGCCGTCCCCCGCGTGGCCAAAGATCACGGCCGGCAGCCCGTGCGCCGCCAGCGTCTCGCGCAGCAGCCGCACGTACTCCGGCAGCCGGTCCACGGGCACCACGCCGTCCTCGATGAACTGCATCGACACCCGCTCGCCCGCCAGCTTCGCAATGAGCGGGCTGGCCGCGTGGCGCACGTGCCAGAACCGCTCCTGCGCCTCCGCCGTCTCCGCGAGCGAGATGCGGTCCGCGACGCCCTCCATCATCCCCCGCAGCGCCTGCAGCCGCTCCGCGACCTCCGCGTCCGAATCGCCCTCCATCTCCACGAACAGGATGGCTTCCAGCCCTGGACGCAGCGGGTAGCCGGGATCCTCCGCCCCCGCCCGCACCAGGTCGATGAAGGTGCGGTCGATCATCTCGCACGTGGCGGGGTCCAGCTCCAGGATGCGCCGCACGGCCGCGCCCGCCGCCTCCAGGTCCGTGAACTCCAGCAGCGCCAGTCCGCGCGCCGCCGGGATCGGCGCCATCCGCACCGTCGCCCCGACGACCAGCCCCAGCGTCCCTTCGCTGCCGACGAGCAGGTCCACGGCGTCGCCCGATTCCAGGTATTCGCGGAGCGCGTACCCCGACGAATTCTTGCGCACCCGAGGCCACCGCGCCTCGACCAGCGCGCGGTTCTCCGCCAGCATCGCGTCTACCCGGTCCAGGATGGCGCACAGCCGCGGATGCTCGTCGCGGACGCCGCGCGTGGTCGTCAGGGCCGTGCCGTCCGCGAGCACGACGTCGATGGATTCGATCCAGCGCCGCGCCGCGCCGTAGCGCACCGTGTGCGAGCCCGCCGAGTTGTTCGCGATG
>DATING010000552.1:0-2367 GCA_035474555.1 Longimicrobium sp.
GCAACGGCTGTACGTGCTGCGCGGGTACGTTCCCGACGGGCGCGGCATCGCCTGGCGCGACAGCACCGTGAGCTACGGCGAGCAGGTGATCGTGGATGACGACCTTGTGCTGTACTTTACCCGCGCGCTGAACGGAGGAGACGGATGATCGATTCCCGCGTGGGCCTTCTGGACCTGGACACGGCGGTGGATGGATACCTCCGCTACAGCGAATCTCTGCGGCACGAGGATCCCGTTGGCGACGCGTACGATCGGGACGAGCCGATCGCGGCGGATGAGCCGGACGACCGCGATCAGGCCGCCTGGGACGCGCTGGAGACGGCGATCCGCGACGCGCCTGCGCCCGTGGCGTGGGCGCTGGTGGTCATGCTCCTGCGCCGCGCGCCGGACGATCGCCTGGGTTTCTACGCGGCGGGCCCTTTGGAGGAGCTCGTCATCCATCGCGCGGCGGAGCTGGTTGGCGAGATCGAGGTGGAGGCGCGGCGGGACGAGCGCTTCCGGTGGGCGCTGGGCTGCGTGTGGGTATCGACCGAGGCCCTGCCGGACGAGATCCTCGCCCGCATCGTACGAGCCAGCGGCGGGGCCATCAAACCGTTCGTGCGATCGAAAAAGCGGACGTAGCCCGGAAGCGCGGAGAGGCCCGCGACCGCTCGATTCCGGCGGATTCGCCCCGCGCTCGCCGAACCCGGGGCCCGTGGTCATCTCCCAAAGCTGCACCTGGCCGTAGCTCCATGATGGATGCCTCGGACCGGCTGAACGTCTCCGGATCGGCATCCTGGTATATGCTACGCGACGTCGCGGAATGAGCGGGCATTGCACCATTCTGTACCCTGACGCACCGGATGGAGGCGCCGCCTTCTCCCGCATTTGTTTGCTCCTGTGCGAGGTAAGCGGAGACACCGCAGCAGGGTAGAAGCACCAAACGTAGTTTATCAATTGTGGCGGATTCCTTGCCCCCTGGTGATGGATGCGGAGCGGAATGCTCCAGCGTCATCCATCCCCGGAGGAGGAGGACCCATGCACCACCGTTACAGGACCCCCGCGCTGCTGGCCGCGGTACTCGCGATCACGAGCGCGTGCGACCGGCTCCCGTCGGACGCCCAGCCGCCCGCCGCACCCAGCGAGGCCCGCGCCGAGACCGTGGTCGACGGCGTCCAGCAGGACGCCGCCGCCTACGCGAGCCAGTTCGGCGTGAGCCCGCAGGAAGGCGCGCGCCGGCTGCAGCTGCAGGAGGCCGTGAACGCGCTGAATGCCCGCCTCACGGAGGAGCAGGCCGGGACCTTCGCCGGCCTGAGCATCGAGCACACCCCCGAGTTCCGCGTGGTCGCCCGCTTTACCCGCAAGGGCGAGGAAACCCTCCAGCCCTACCTGAGCCCGGCCCTCGCCCAGGTGGTGCAGGTGGAGCCGGCCCGCTTTACCCTGCAGCAGCTGGAGCGTCGCCTGGAGGCGAGCTACGACCGCGTGCGCAAGGCGGGGATCCCGGCGGCCGGCGGCGTGGACGTGCGCGCCAACCGCGCCGAGGTGCACGTGCAGCGCGGCCGCTCCGCCGCCGCGCGCGGCCTGCTCACCGAGAGCGACGCGTCCGTGGTGGAAGTGGACCATCTCCCGCAGGAGGAGATCGCGATGTACGGCGGCCTGAGCATCACCGGCTGCACCAGCGGCTTCAGCGTCGTCAACTCCGCGGGCACGCGTGGCGTGAGCACGGCCGGGCACTGCGGCAACAGCCAGACGCTCTCGGGCATCGCGCTGACCTTCCGCGGTGAGTCGTACAGCGGGTCGTATGACGTGCAGTGGCACAACGCGGCCGGCAACACGTATCCCAACACCATCAAGGTGAGCACCTCTACCCGGGCCATCACCAGCACCCGCTCGCGCACCAGCCAGACCGTGGGCTCGCAGGTGTGCAAGCAGGGGCGGACCACCGGCTACACCTGCGGCACCATCAACACCATCTCCTACTGCGCGAGCGGCGCCTGCACCTGGGTGCGCGTGGCCGGCAACGGAACCAACCTCTCCGAGGGCGGCGACAGCGGCGGCCCCTGGTTCTCGGGCAACACCGCCTACGGATCGCACACCTACGGCATCGGCAACGACTCGGCGTACATGCCCGTCAACTACTTCTCGGGCATCTCGGTGAGCATCGCGACAAGTTAGCGGCCCCGGATTTTCGGGGGATGAACGAGGAAGCGGCGGGGGGCAGGTGCCTCCCGCCGCTTCGTTGCGTCTCCCCGTCAGCGAGGAGCATGGATGACGTCCGGGTCATGCGGTTCCCGAACCGCCGATCCTGCCCTGTGTCCCTGCGCCTCCGGCCCTTGTCGCGAGCGGCGGGCCCGTGGCAGATTCACGGGGGGGGGGGGGGGGGGCGGT
>DATING010000553.1:0-5070 GCA_035474555.1 Longimicrobium sp.
ACGGGCACCACCGGCGGCAGCACCGGCACCCCCGCGCGGCGCATCTCCTCCACGCGCGCGGCCATCTCCGCCACCGTAGGCCCCTCGAACAGCGCCCGCAGCGGCAGATCCACGCCGAACACCTCGCGGACCCCCGACACCACCCGCGTGGCCAGGAGCGAGTGCCCGCCCAGCTCGAAGAACGGGTCGTGCACCCCCACCCGCTCCACGCCCAGCACCTCCGCCCATATCTCCGCCAGCACCTCCTCCACGGGGGTGCGCGGCGCCACGTACCCTTCCTCCGCCGGCGCGAGCTCCGGCGCCGGCAATGCCTTGCGGTCCAGCTTGCCGTTGGGGTTCACCGGCAGCGCATCCAGGCGGACGAACGCGGCCGGGACCATGTACTCCGGGAGCCGCTCCGCCAGGTAGGCGCGCAGCGCCGCCGCGCCCGCCCGGTCCCCCGTGTAGTAGGCCACCAGCCGGGGGTCGCCGACCTCCCCGTCGCGCGCAACCACCACCGTCTCGTGCACCGCCGCGTGCTCGGCCAGCCGCGCCTCGATCTCGCCCAGCTCGATCCGGAACCCGCGCACCTTCACCTGCGCGTCGCCGCGGCCCATGAACTCGATGGTCCCGTCCAGCAGCCACCGCCCCAGGTCGCCCGTCCGGTACAGCCGCGCGCCGGGCGTGGCGCCGAAAGGATCGGGGAGATAGCGCTCCGCCGTCTGCCCCGGCAGCGCCCGGTACCCGCGCGTCACCCCGGCGCCGCCCAGGTACAGCTCCCCCGTCACCCCGACCGGCACCGGCTCTCCGGCCGCGTCCAGGACGTAGATTTGCGCGTTCGCGATGGGGCGGCCCGGCGGCATGGAGCGGCTGGAGTAGCTCCCCAGGTCCGCCCGGGCGAAGTGGTGACACGTGATCCCGGTCGCTTCCGTGGACCCGTACGGGTTCAGGAACACGGGCCGGGGCTCCGGCACCTTGGCCAGCTGCCGCGGGTACAGCGGCTCCCCGCCGAAGACGACGATCCGCAGTCCGCCGATCGCCTTGCCCCCGTCCGCCTCGACCAGCGCCTGGAAGCCGGTCGGCGTCACGTTCATCATGGTGATGCCGGACGCGACGATCTGCGCGGCAATCCTGTGCGGCTCGAACGGCTCGCGCGCCAGGTGCACCTGGCCGCCGACGAACAGCGGAGCCATGAGGTTCCGCTGCGTCAGGTGAAAGCTGAAGGAGGTGACCACCAGGACCGCGTCGCGATCCGTAATCCCGGTGGCGCGCAGGTACCAGGAAAGGAGGTTGGAGGCGCCTTGGTGCGTCATCTCCACCCCCTTGGGCCGCCCCGTGGAGCCCGAGGTGTAGATCACGTACGTCAGGTTCTCCGGCGTCAGCGCGGCGCGCTCCGGGTCCGTGTCCGGCTGTCCCTGCCACCAGTCCGCGCCGTCGTCCAGCACGAGCAGGGGCACGTCCAGCCCCGCGAGCCGTCCCGCCAGCGCCTCTTGCGTCAGCATCACCACCGGGGCGCAGTCCTGCACCATGTCCAGCAGCCGCTCCCGCGGATAGCCCGGATCCAGCGGCAGGTACGCGCCCCCCGCCTTCAGCACCCCGAAGATGGCCACGACCAGCTCGGGCTCCCGCTCCACGCAGATCCCCACGCGCACGTCGGGGCCCACGCCGAGGCCGCGGAGGTGGTGCGCCAGCCGATTGGCCCGGGCGTTCAGCTCTCCGTACGTCAGCTGCCGGTCCTCATAGACCACCGCCACCGCGTCCGGCGTGCGCCGGGCCTGCGCCTCGAACATCTCGTGGATGTACGCGTCGGCGGGATACGGCGCGTCCGCGCGGTTCCACGCCTCCGTCACCAGGCGGCGTTCCTCGCCGGACAGCAGCGTCAGCCGGTCCACCGGCCGGGTCTCGTCCACCGCCATCCCCGCCAGCACCCGGCGCAGGTAGCCCGTGTAGCGCTCCACCGTCTCCCGGTCGAAGAGCGCCGTCGCGAACACCACCTCGCCCGAGATCCCGCCCCCTGCTTCCCGGAGCTCCAGCGACAGGTCGAGCCCGGCCGTCGAGCGCGCCTCCGGAGCCGCCGCATCGACCGGCAGGCCGGGCAGCTCCGCGCTCGCCGGCGCGTCCCGCCACGCGAACGCCGCGCGGAACAGCGGCGTGGCGGAAGCGTCGGCGCCGTCCGGCTGCACGAGCTCCACCACCCGCTCCAGGGGAAGGCCCCCGTTCCGCAGCGCACCCTGCACCCGCGCCTCGATCCGCTCCAGCAGCTCCGCGGCCGTGGGCGAGCCCGACAGGTCCACCCGTACCGGCAGGAGATTCTCGAAGCCCGACGAGGTGCCGATCACCACGTCCGTCTGCCCCGACAGGCGGCCCAGCACAGCGGCCCACCCGGCCAGCAGCACCACGTAAACGTTTTTGCAATGACCCGTTCCGAGCTCCCGCAGCCTCGCGGTCACCTCTGCGTCCAGCTCCAGCCGGACGACGGCCCCAGCGGGGTCCGGGTGCGCGGGGCGCGGGCGGTCCGCCGGCAGCTCCAGCGGCTCCGGGGCGCCCGCCAGCGTCTCCCGCCAGTACTCCGCCTGCCGCAGCAAGTCGCCGTCCCCCGGCGGCTCCACCTCGACCGCGCTCACCGTCACCGACAAGGATGTGGAGGAGGTCCGACCGGCAAGCACGCCCATAAGCCTGTTTCTGCAGAAAATCGCTACCGGATGTAAGACTGCGGGGCCCATGTGCCCGCAGGATCCTTGTCTTGCCAGCTTACGTGATTCCCGCCACTCGCTGATGGGTCCGGCCTGAGGGGGAGACAAACTCCCACGTCACCGGGGGAGGTTGGAAGGCTGGGAAGGCTGGGGAGGCTGGGAGGCTGGGAGACGGTGCGATTGCCTCCAGCGCCGCCCCCACAGCCTTCGATGTAGAGGCTTGAAGTAACGGCAAAGTCCCCCATAACGTAGGAAATGTAACGATAGGCTGGCGCTTATCGTGTGTCAACAGTTCCCGACAATTTCAACTGGGAGATAACGGCTACGTATTGCCGATAAACAGCTTGCGACAAGAGACCGGCTACGTACGCCTGAGAAACAGAGATCCTGCGGTGACACACAAGTGCGTGTCGGGTGAGGCGGGGGCGGGGCGCCGTTTGTGTGCTGCGGCAGATTCGGCGGGTGAAGATCCGACAGTGGCATCGCACCGGGCTCGCTCGCGCGTGGGGCGCCGGGCAGCCACACCAGAGCGCCAACCGGACCGTGCTCCCCGACCCGGCTGGACTGGAGTGGGTTTCCCCCTGTCCGTGCCTCGCGCGTTCCGGCCCCTCCGTCTTTCTGCATCGGCGGCCGGCCGGCCCTAGCCGCAAATTGTTGCGTGTTACGTCCTCCCTGGCTTACTATGAAACGAATGGTTCCCGACGCCGCGGAACCGGCGATCCACGGACCCATCACCCCTCCCCGATGTCTGCTGCCCCCCTGACGTCCACGCTGGACCAAGCGAAGCCGGTCCACGCCCGGTGGTCGGAGGTGAACCGCCAGTTCCTGGAGTTCGTCGCGGCCAACCCGGAGTGCCTGGACCGGGCCAGCTACGCCAGCGTCTGCCAGGCGCCCGGCCTGCAGAGGGCGGTGCAGCCATGGCCGCTCTTCTTCGAGCCGCAGCGGGTGCGGGAGCTGGCCGAGATGGCCGTGGGGATCGACGGGCTGATCAAGGCGGCCGTCGAGCGCTTCCTGCAGAACGACATCCAGACCCTCGCGGACTACTACCACACGCCGCCGCCGCCGGACGGCTCACCGGGAATATCGGGCATCATCACGGAGCAGTCGCTCCCCGCCATGGTGGCGGAGCCCAACGGCGTGGCCAGCTCGTTCTCGCGGTGCGACTACCTGGAGACACCCGAGGGGCTCAAGCTGATGGAGCTCAACTCCAGCGGCCGTCTCGGCGGGCTGGCGACGCCCGACTACCTCGGCGAGCGCTACCTGGAGTCCCCGCCCACCGCCCGGTTCCTGCGCCAGGTGAACCGGCGCGCCCGGACGATGGGGACCCGCCGCGCCATGCTCCGCCACGTCGTGGAGGACACCCGGCGGCTGGGTGCGTGGACGGAAGGCGACTTCAACGTGGCGATCATCATCCACCCGAACCCGCCCGCGATCATCGCCAGGTTCGATGCGGAGGAGTACACGCGCGAGCTGCACGCCGCCCTGGTGGAGGCCGGGCACCCCCCGCGCGGCCGGGTGATGCTGTGCTCGCTCGAGGATCTCTCCGCCAGCGGGGATGGCGTAACGCTGGCCAGCGAGCCGGTGCACGCGGTCATCGAGCAGCAAGGCGGCGGCCGCCCCGTCCCGCCCATGTTCACGGACTTCAAGGCGCGGCGCGTGAACCTGTTCAGCGGCCCCATCAAGGCCATCCTGAGCGACAAGCGCAACCTGGCCCTGGTCTCCGAGCAGGCGGACTCCGCCGACTTCACCGCCGCCGAGCGTGCGCTGATCGAGCGGCACTTCGCGTGGACGCGCCGGGTGCTGCCGTCCCGGACCCCCTTCCGCGGGCGCCCGCTGCGCCTTCCCGACGACCTGCCCGCCGGCCGCGACGATTTCGTGCTGAAGAAGGGTTGGTCCTACAGTGGCGGCGGCGTGGTGGTGGGGCGCTTCAGCACACCGGACGAGTGGGAGCAGGCCATCGCCCGGGCGGTGCGGGAGGGGGACTGGGTGGTGCAGGAGCGGCTGGACCCGGTGGCCTACTGCTTCCACGACGCCCACGCCGGCGCCGTGCCGCACGAGGTGGTGTGGGGGCTGTTCGTGTTCGGCGAGCATTTCGGCGGCGTGCACCTGACCATGCTGCCCACCGGGCACGACACCGGCGTGGTCAACCCCAACCAGGGCGCCGAGGTCGGTGCCGGGCTGGCGCTGGTGGATTGACCGGCGCACCCCGGCTTCGCCGCCGGCAGCGGAGACCGGGTCCGAATCGACGAATGCGCCCGAACGGTGACGCACGGTCCGGGCGCGTCGCGCTTCGCGTGGAGCCTGCGGGGCCGCACCGCCGGTGACTCCCGCTCGCCAGGCGGCGGTCGCACGCGATTTCACGCGGTCCAGCCGGACGAACCTGCAGTGTTTCAGTGAT
>DATING010000554.1:0-3773 GCA_035474555.1 Longimicrobium sp.
GATGCCGATGAAGCGCCTATCTCCTGCCGCCCTCCTGCTTGCGCTCGCGGCGTGCGGCGGCGACGGTCCCACGCAGCGGACGCCCACGGTGGCCCGGGTGTACGTGACCCCCGCCGAGACGAGGATCAACGTCGGCGAGACCACGCAGCTCAGCGCCCAGGGGCGCGACGAGGACAACGTGGCGGTGGCCGGCACCACCTTCACCTGGTCGTCGCTGGACCCCGGCATTGCCGGCGTGGCCGCGGACGGCCGGGTGACGGGGCTCACGGCCGGCACGGCGCGGGTGGTGGCCGCCGCCACGACCGGCGCGGCCGATACGGCGCTGGTGGCCGTGACGGCCGTGTCCACGGATTGCACGGACCCCGGCGCCGTCCCCACCCTGGCCGTGGGCGATTCGCTCACGCTGCGGGGCGCGGAGGCGTCGCTGCTGTGCCTGCCGGGCTCCACGGCGGGCGCGGAGTACGTGGTGATGCCCTTTCACGGCACGCGGGCCCAGGCCGCCACGGTGAACCTGACCGTGACCGCGGCGAGCGTGCGGCCGGTGACGGGCCCCCCGTCGCCCTCGCTGGCGCCTTCGTACGCAGTGGCGGGCGGGCTGGCGGCGGCGCGCGGCGACGACGGCTTTCACACGCGCCTGAGCGAGCGCACCCGCGACCGGCTGACGGCGCTGGTGCCGGGCGCCCGGGCCCAGGCCCGCGCGCAGGGGCCGCGGATGCAGATGCTGCAGACCACCCCCGCCGTGGGCTCGCTGCTGCAGGTGAACGTGAGCACGGACGCGGACGAGTCGGGTGACCCGTGCGTGATCACGGACTTCCGGACGGGGCGCATCGAGGCCGTGAGCAACCGCGCGGTGATCGTGGCCGACACGGCCAACCCCGCGGGGGGCTTTACGCCGCAGGACTACCAGAACGTGGCCGCCACGTTCGACACGCTGATCTATCCCGTGAACGTGGCCGCGTTCGGCGAGCCCTTCGACATGGATCAGAACGGCCGCGTCATCATCTTCTACACGCGCGCCGTGAACGAGCTTACGCCCGCCAACGTGAACTACATCGTGGGCGGCTACTTCTACGGCCGCGACCTGTTCCCCAAGGCGGCGGGCAACGGGTTCCCGGCCTGTGTGTCGAGCAACGCCGGGGAGCTGTTCTACATGCTGGCGCCTGACCCGTCGGGCACGGTGAACGGCAACGCGCGCTCCGCGGAGTACGTGCGCAACAGCACGCTGGGCGTGGTGGGGCACGAGTTCCAGCACCTGATCAGCGCGTCGCGCCGGCTGTACGTGGTGCCGGGTGTGGGCGGGGGCAACTGGAACGAGGACGCGTGGCTCAACGAGGGGCTCAGCCACATCGGCGAGGAGCTGCTGTTCTACCACCGGGCGCAGCGCAGTCCGCGCATGAACCTGGGCGGCGAGATCATGGACCAGCCGGCCCTGGCCAGCGCCTTCAACCTGTTCCAGCGCTCCAACCACAACCGGTTCGCGCAGTACCTGCTGAACCCCGACCAGGACTCGCCGTACGACCGCGCCTTTGGCGAGGAGGACGACCTGGCCACGCGCGGCGCGGCCTGGGGGTTCCTGCGGTGGCTGGCGGACCAGCGGCAGCCGGCCGGCGACCAGGCGCTGTGGTACAACCTGGTGAACAACAACGTGGTGGGGCTGGAGAACCTGGAAGAGGTCACGGGCGGCAATGCCGTGGAGCTGTTCCGCCGGTTCGCCATCGCCAACTACACGGACGACGCGGTGGGCGGCGCGGCCTCGGTGTTCTCGCACCCCAGCTGGAACTACCGGTCGCTGTACGCCCGCGTGAGCAACGGCTTTCCGCTCGAGGTGATGCACCTGTCGTCCACCACGCCCACCAGCATGACGCTGGTGGCCGGGGGAACGGCGTACCTGCGGGTGGGAGTGAACGCCAACCAGCGCGGCTCGGTGCGCCTGACGGTCGCCAACGCGGCGCCCCCGGCCGCCGTGCAGGTGACGGTCGTCCGCACGCGGTGACGGAGCGGGGCCGGCGGGCGTCTTGTCCGCCGGCCCTTGCGTCCGCCCGCCCCCGGGACGGCGGGCGACGGCAGGTGAGCAGGTCTTTTTAGATGAGGTGAACGCGACCGCGCGGGACGGCTGTCCCATCCGCCGCCCCCGCCGCGTTCTTCCGTGGCCCGGCCGCCCTCCCGGCACCGGCGCCTCCCTTCCAATGGAACATCCCATGAAGCGATTTGCCTGGCTTCCCGCGGCAGCCCTGCTGGCGCTCTCGGCGTGCAACGGCGACGGCACGGGCGCGGAGGACGAGGTCGCCACCGTGCAGGTGATGCCCGACCAGCGCGTGCTGGCCGTGGGCGAGGCGCTGCAGCTTTCCGCCGTGGTGCGCGACGAGGGGGGCGAGACCCCCAGCGACACGCGCCTGCAAAAGCTGGCGTGGTCCACGGACAACGCGGCCGTGGCCACGGTCAGCGCGTCGGGCGTGGTCGCGGGCGTGGCGCCGGGGACGGCAACCCTGCGCGCGGAGCTGGAAGGCGTGGCGGGGACGGTGCAGGTGGTGGTGTCGGCCGCCCCGGCGGCGTGCAACGTGGCAGGATCGCTGCGCTCGCTGGAGGTGGGCGGATCGCTCACGCTGGGCGGCGTGCAGGGCGCCACGGTGTGCCTTGAGGGCGGCGCCACGGGCAAGGAGTACGTTGCCGTCCCGTTCCACGCGGGCGAGCTGAACGCGCCGCTGTTCAGCGTGCGGATGGCGGGGCAGGGGATCGTCCCCGTGGCGCCGGGGAGCGCCGCGAGCGTGGCGCCGGCCCTGTCGCTGGACGGGGACGGGCGCGAGGAGGACTCGGGCTTTCACGAGGGCCTGCGCCGCCGGGCGGAGCGCGAGCTGGCGCCGCACGTGTCCGCGGCCCTGCGCGCGGGGCGGCCGGACCGCATGCAGCCGTCGCTGGCGCTCAGCCTGGGCTCGGGGACGCTGGGGCAGGAGGTGACGGTCAACACGTCGCTCACGTCGTGCGAGAACCCCAGCAACCGCACGGGCCGGGTGGTGGCCGTGGGCCAGCGCTCCATCGTGCTGGCGGACGTGAGCAACCCCACGGGCGGCCTGACGACGGCGGACTACGCCTCCATGGCGGCGGGCTTCGACACGCTGGTGTATCCCGTGGTCACGCAGGCGTTCGGCGAGCCGCGCGACGTGGATGACAACAACAAGGTCGTCATCTTCTACACCAGCGCCGTGAACGCCCTTACGCCGGCCGGCAGCAGCTCCTTCGTGGGCGGCTTCTTCCATCCCCGCGACCTGTTCCCCCGCAAGGACAGCGACGGGCTGGCGGCGTGCGAGACCACGAACCTGGCCGAGATGTTCTACATGCTGGTGCCGGACCCGCAGGGCACCGTGAACAACAACGTGTTCACCCGCGCGGACATCGTGCAGACGTCGCTGGGCACCATCGCCCACGAGTTCCAGCACCTGATCAACGCCTCGCGCCGGCTGTACGTGGTAAAGACCACGCACTACAGCGAGGAGACGTGGCTCAACGAGGGGCTGAGCCACGTGGCCGAGGAGCTGCTGTTCTACCACTCGGCGGGGCTGGCCGCGCGGCAGAACGTGGGGGCCGCCCAGGTGAACGCGAACAACCGCGTGCGCAACGCGTTCCTCACCTACATGGACCAGAACCTCCGCCGCTACCAGCGCTTCCTGGAGTCGCACGAGAGCCAGTCGCCGTACGACGTGGCCCGTGACGACGACCAGGACCTGGCCACCCGCGGCGCCACGTGGGCGTTCCTGCGCTACGCGGCGGACCGGCGC
>DATING010000555.1:0-16780 GCA_035474555.1 Longimicrobium sp.
CGGCGCCAGGTAGTAGGGCTTGTCGAAGTACTCGGGGTCGATGTCCTCGAGGTTGACGAAGTCGGTGATGTCCACCGTCTGCGTCTTCTCGGGGTTGGCGCGGCGCAGGTCCTCGTCGCTCACCAGCACGTAGCGCTCGTCCTCGTACTCGTAGCCCTTCACGATGTCGTCGCCATCCACCTCCTGGCCGGTGGCCTTGTTGTACTTCTTGTAGCCGATGGGCGAGAGGTTGCGCTTGTCGAGCTGGCGAAAGCTCAGCTCGTCGGGCGACGCCGCGGAGAACAGCCCCACGGGGATCTGCACCAGGCCGAAGCTGATGCTGCCTTTCCAGATTGCGCGCGCTGCCATGTCGTTGCTCCTTGGGACGTATGGGATGTCTCCTACCAGCAACCTTTGCTCCACTTCGTATAATACACATTATGTAAACTAAAACCTGTGGAGAGATGTGGAAAACGCAGGCGGCGCGTGGGAATCTCCCCTGCCCGCCGGATTCGCCCCGATCGCAGGTGTCGGATGAGGGGTTTCGCGGTGGCGGAACACGGGCGCTGATCGATCTCCCCCGAAATCGTCCAGGACGCGATTTGCGCCCCCGGAGCCGATCCGTTGCCCTCGCGAATGGAAGATCGTCGATCCTGCGCGATTTTTGAAGGCCGGTTTTGCGGTGCCGGGCGCAAAACCCTGCTCCGGATGACGGCGAGCGTCGTCGGATGCCGATCGGGCCCATCCCCCCTCCTGGACCGCGCCTCGGCCGGGCAAGCTTCCCTGGCCATGCCCGCGGCACACGGACCGCGTCGGCGCGCAGGTGCATGAGGCCACGGGGATTGCGCCGGAAAATCGCAAAGTCCGCCTGCGCGGTGTGCGCGGCGGACTCTGCTGAAGGGTGCGGGTTGCGGGGCATCCGCGCCACACGTGTGTCATCTTAGCTCTGCTAAAATGGCGGATTGTTCGATGTGTAGACCGCGATGCACTCACACCAGCCTTCGAGGAGGTGGAGCATCTCGCGAGAGTGGGCGCTCGTCAACCCGTGTTGCTGTCGGCGCACCGATCGGTGTAGACGGGGCACGGATCGTAGCTCGGGTCGTTTGGCGGGCAGATGCGCACGCTGTTGCACAGCGGCGTGCACGCGAACCCCTGCACCGTGCCTGGGCCGGCCTGGACGCCGCTGGCTTCGAACGACTCGACCTTCAACGCGTCGATCTCGAGCTTCAGCTTCTTCATCGTTCCCTCGGAAGGTGTGATGTGACGGCACCGGCTGAAACGGATGTTGGAAGATGGCGGCTTCTGTTCGCGAGCGGAAGCATTTCCATCTGAACCGGGCTACCTCCTTCCGCAGCCGGGCGAGTGAATTCGCTGCAACAAGCACACGAAGTCCACCTGCGTAGACTGCCCCGTCGTGCCCCGTTTGGATTCGGCGGCCCCGCAGGTTACATAACGATTCCGTCTCCAGCATTGAAAAGCCCCGTCCGGCGACGCGTGCGCGTCGGCGATGCGGGGCCAAGGAGCTGCGGCGGGTTCTCCCCGCTGATCAACCGTCACCTTCAGTGAGCGCCAGCGCTCACGCGGACTCCGCCATCCGGTCCACCGAGGGCGGCGCCTCGCCTGCGTCGCTCCGGCCGGCGTGCGGCGCGCGGTACGCGTCGCGCAGGGCCAGGCGGTAGGCCGTGCGCCGGAAGACCGCCTGCCCCGCCATCGCGATCGCCAGCGCGAACGGGCCCACCAGCGCCGCCGAGGCGGAGAGCGCAACCCGCACCGCGGCCCCCATGAAGTCGATGCGGGCGATGGTGCGCGTCCGCTCCAGCCCCACCAGCTCCGAGCGGCGGGCGAACACGCCGCCGTGGAGGATGGCGGCCAGGATCGCCGCCGCGGCCAGTCCGGGCACCACGTAGGGGCGCGGCACCAGCACCGCGAGCGGGTTCAGCACCCACCGAAAGCCCATCCACGCCAGGTACAGTCCCCCGGCCGTCATCACCATGACGTGAAAGCGCGTGGCGACCCGCGACGCCTCGCCGTCCATGCGGGCGCGGGCCGCGCGGATGGAACGCGGCCCGAGCACCGCCCACAGCCCCGTGGCCAGCACGGTCACGGGTCCGCCGATTACCCGCGCCGACTCCGCCAGGCCCAGCGCGGCCACCCCCGCCAGGTGTCCCACCACGGCCGCCACCACGAACGCCGACGCCGGGCCGATCAGGCTGGCCATCACCAGCCAGCGCCCCTGCCGGGCGAGCGCCCGCATGCCCAGCCCGGGATCGTGGCGCCGCGCCTTCCCCGCCCCGCGGAGAAAGAACAGCCCCGCCGCGAGCGAAACCAGGTTGGCGGCCGCCAGCGCGCCGAAGGGCACCCATTCGCGGTGGCGCTCCAGGTGCAGCCCGGCCGCCACGGCCGAGACCACCACTGCCAGGTGGATGGCGGACACCTGCATGGCCGCCGCCGACCGGCCGGCCACGTGCAGCATGCGGCGCAGGTGGTCCTGCAGGGGCGAGATGATGGCGCAGAGCGCGGCCGTCACGGTCAGCGCCGTGGCGGCGGAGGCGGGGATTCCCCGGGGAGCGGCCAGGATCCAGGCGGGGAGCAGGGCGGCCCCCACGAGCGCCGCGGGGATGCCGGCGCGCAGCGTGTGCGGCACCACGCCCGCGCGCTCGCCGGGAGGAAAGCTGGCGGCGGCCGCCTCGGCGGGGACGAAGAGGAGCTGGTTGGGAAGGACGATCAGCAGGTTGAACGCCGTGAAGACGAGCGCGTAGCCGCCCAGCGCCGGCGCGTCCAGGGCGCGAATGGCGAACAGCCCCGCGGCAAAGCTGGCCAGGGAGGTGAACCCCGCGTCCGCCACCCCCGCCAGGATCCCCCTGCGCGCCGTGGTCGCCACCGGCACCGCGTCGCGCCACCGCCCCCGCACGAACGCGGACAGCCGCGCCCGGAACCCGCCCGCGCCGGGGGGCCGACCTCCCTTCACAGCGACGCCAGCAGACGCCGCGCTTCTTCCGCCAGCTCGTCGCGGCCGGACGCCACGGACTGCAGCGCGTCGCGGGCGGCCGGCGTGTGCAGCCGCGCGATGGCGTTCAGGGCCGCGATCTTGGGGCGCGTGGTCTTCTTGAGCTGCAGGAGCGAGCGCTTGTTCACCACCCCCAGCAGCGGCGGCAGCGCCTCCTGCGAGCCGATGCGGCCCAGCGCGGCGGCGGCCATGCACTGCAGCTCCTCGTCCGAGTCGCCCAGCAGGCGTGCCAGGAACGGGACGGCGGCGGCCTCGCCCAGGGTGCCCAGGCCGTGGATGGCCTCGCGGCGCACCAGCCGCTCGGCGTCGCCCAGCAGGTCAACCAGCACGCGCATGGCGCCGCGTCCGCCCAGCGCGGCCGCGCTGCGGGCGGCCTCCACGCGGACGGCAGCGTCGCGGTGCCCGGCGGCCTCCGCGGCCCAGCGCCGGGCCACCTCGGGGTCCGTGCCCGCTTGGCCCGCCAGCTCCAGCAGCGTGCGCGTCTTGACGGGGCTGGGGTCCTGGATGGCGTGCGCGATCAGCCGGTCCCCCTGCCCTTCCACCCCCATCAGCGCGCGGAAGACGGCCGTGCGCAGCTCCGGCTCCGGCGCGCGGTGCAGCAGCCCCTCGAGCATCACCAGCGCGTCGGCGCCCATGAAGACAAAGAAGCGGAGGATGCGCTCCCGCTCCGCCCCGCCGAACGGCAGCAGCTCCACCAGCCGGTGCAGCGTTTCGGGCGTGCCGGCGCGGCGCAGCGACTGGACGGCGGACTCGCGGAAGAAGCGGTTGCGGTCCTGGCGCTCCGCCTCGCGGACGAGCGCGTCCAGCAGCTCCACGGCCTGCGCGTGCGCGTCGCTGCGGACGAGGGAGAGTGCCGTCCGCGCGGTGGCCTCGGCCAGCTCGTCGAAGCGCGTGACGTTCTCCGCCTCGTGCAGCAAGCGCGGCAGCGCCTCGGCCGCCTCGTCCGCGCCGGTGCCTGTCGCGCGGAAGAAGTGGTACATGTCGCTGCTCGGTGGCTCCTCGCGCCCGCCCGCGCCCGGCGCCGGCGTGGCCGCGGACGATGCGGGGGCGGCGGGTGCCGGCGCCGCGGCGGAGGGGCCCGCATCGAACACGGTGTCCAGGATCTCGAACTCCGCCAGCTCGGTGCTCTCCACCTCGTCGTCCCACGCCGGGGAGGCGGAGGACGGGGCCGGCGTCGCGGGTTCGAGCGCGGCGACGGGCGGAGTCTCCCCCGCTGCCGCCGGCGCTTCGGCGGATGCGGGTTCCGTTGTGGGAACCGATACGGGTTCCGCCGCGGGAGCCGCAGCTTCGGCGGACTGGACGGGCGGCGCGGGTGCGGGTTCCGCGGGCGCGCGGGGGGCGGGCTTGTAGACGGCGCCGCCGTTGGTGCTCAGGTAGATGCCGCGCGGGGCGATCTCCGACACGGCGCCCACAATCCCCGCCTCGCCCAGCTCGCCGCTGTTCCGCGCGAGGGCGTCCGCCACGGCCTGCAGCTCCGCCGCGTCCGTCGCCGGCGTGAAGCCGATGCGGACGACGCGGAGGGTGATCAGGTGGCCGGCGGCGCGCAGCAGGAGCGGATCCACCCCGCCCAAGAGTGCGCCCTTCTGCGCGAAGCCCGTGAACTGGACGTCCAGCACGAGGCTCTTCTGCCCCGCGAACACGTCATCCAGCACGGCGCGGGCCTCCGAGGCGTGCGCGGCGGCGTCGCCCTCGCGTAGCACGGCGGCGGCGAAGGCGCGGACGAAGCGTGCGGCGGCGGGAGCGTCGGCCATCGGGCGTGGATAACGTGTGGAGAAACGATGTGAGGTGCGGCGGCGGATCCTCATCCAGGGAAAGCAGTTGCAGGCTGTCACCTGTACCCTGTCCCCTGCAACCCGCCGTGGGATCAGCCCTCCGTGACGGCCCGCGGCGCCTTCGCATCCAGCCGCCCCGTGACGGACAGAAAGCGAAGCCGCCAGACGCGCCAGACCGCCTCGCGGACGATCTTCTTGCTCATCTTGCTCTCGCCCTGGTCGCGGTCCACGAACATGATGGGAATCTCGCCCAGGCGAAAGCCCTTTTTCCAGGCGCGAAAGCTCATCTCGATCTGGAACGCGTAGCCGTTGCTCTCCACCCGGTCCAGGTCGATGGCCGCCAGCACCTCGCGCCGAAAGCACTTGAAGCCGCCCGTCGCGTCGGCGATGGGCAGCCCCGTGACCCAGCCGGCGTAGATGTTGGCGAAGTAGCTCAACAACAGCCGGCCGATGGGCCAGTTGACGACGGTGACGCGGCCGTGCAGGTAGCGCGAGCCGAGGACCACGTCGTAGGTCTCGATGGCTTCCAGGAACTGGGGCAGGTGCACGGGGTCGTGCGAAAAATCGGCGTCCATCTCGAAGAGGACGTCGTAGCCCCGCTGCAGCCCCCACCGGAAGCCGTCGAGGTAGGCGGTGCCCAGCCCAAGCTTGCCCGCGCGGTGCAGCACGTGCACGCGAGGCTGGGCGGTGGCGATCTCCTCTGCCATCTTCCCGGTCCCGTCGGGAGATGCGTCGTCCACCACCAGGATCTCCAGGCGCTCGTCGCGCGACAGGATCGAGGGGATGAGGCGAGGGAGGTTTTCGCTCTCGTTGTAGGTCGGGACGATGACGAGCGCGCGCTCCAACTGACGTGCCGAAAGACGGGGGAGTGCTTGTATCTGCTGAGAAAAGCCCGTATGTTGGGCGGGATGCACAACCTATCGCGGCGTACCCCTCCCCACAAGTGAAGGTCCTGTACCTGGTCTCGGCGTACGCCCGCGACCCCGGCGACGTCATTACCCCGTGGCTGGTGGAGACCATCCGCCGGCTGGGCGCGCGCAACGTGGAGGTGGAGGTGCTCGCGCCCGCCTACCGCGGCCTGAAGACGCAGACCGTGGACGGCGTGCGGGTCCATCGGTTCCGCTACGCGCCGCGCCCGTGGGAGACGCTGACGCACGACCAGACGGCGCCGGACCGCATCCGCGAGAAGCCGTGGTTCATGGGCCTGGTGCCCGGCTACGTGGCGTCCGGCAGTGCCGCGGCGGCCCGGCTGGCGCGGACGGGCGAGTTCGCGGCCGTGCACGCCTTCTGGCCCCTGCCCCACGGCGTCATCGGCCTGGCGGCCAAGCGGGCGAGCGGGGTGCCGCTGGTCTCCACGTTCTTTGGCGTGGAGCTCACGTGGATGGAAAAGGAGCTGCCCTTCCTGTCCCCCGTGCTGCGCCGCATCGTCCGCGGCAGCGACGCGGTGACGGCCATCAGCACGTACACGGCGGACCGGCTGCGGCGCCAGGTGCCCGCGGCGGATCCGGCGATCATCCCCTTTGGCGCGACGGTGGAGCCTGCGGCGGAGCTCCCTGCCCCGCGCACGGACCCGGACGCCCCCTTCGAGCTGCTGTTCGTCGGCCGGCTGGTGGAGCGAAAGGGCGTGCACCTGATGCTGGACGCGCTCGCCGCCCTGCCGCCCGCGCGCCGCGTGGTGCTGCACGTGGTGGGCGACGGGCCGGAGGCGCCGCGGCTCAAGGCGCAGGCGGAGCGGCTGGGGCTGGGCGGGCGGGCCGTCTTTCACGGCTTCGTGACGCGCGAGCAGCTGCAGGCGCGCATGGCCGCGTGCGACTGCTTCGTGCTCCCCGCCGTGGTGGACGCCAAGGGCGACACGGAGGGATTGGGCGTGGTGCTGCTGGAGGCCATGAGCTACGGCAAGCCGACCATCGCCAGCGCCGCCGGCGGGATCGTGGACATCGTCCGCGACGGCCGCAACGGCTTCCTCGTCCCCCCCGGCGACGCGGCCGCGCTGGCGGATGCCGTCGGGCGGATGATGGACGATCCCGAGGCCGCGCGGCGGATGGGGCTGCACGGGCGCGAGGACGTGGCCGCGGGGTTCTCGTGGGACGTGATCGCCGACCGCCTGGTGGAGGTGTACGGGCGGGTGGCGAGGCGGTAGAAAGCCGGCGGAGGCGAAGCGCGAGGGGGCGAGCGGCGGGAGTGGCGGGAGCAGGAGCTGCGGACGCGTCCCTTCGTGGGTGAGCGCGCATCAACGTGGCGAAGTCCCGTCCAAGCGAATGAATTCGCCGCTACGACTGCACGAAGTCCGCCTGCGCGGACTGCACGGGGGAGGATCGTCGCGTCATCCGGCCACCGGCACGGGCGGGTAGATTCCTCCGTCGGCGCCCTGGGTCACCGTCGCGGGCACGGACCGGGCGGCGCCTCCTCGGAATGACAGTCTTTCGAGGAGATTCGTAGTTCTCCCCTTTCTCCCGCGCAGCGGGGGAGAGGGGCCGGGGGAGAGGGGGCCGGCTGCTGCCGGCGCGATCTTGCCCAGTGTGCTCGATTGTTCTCCCTCCCCCGCGCCGTTTGCGGGGGAGGGTCGGGGAGGGGGGCGCTCGGCGTGCCGACGTAAATCCGGTTCGCACCGGGCCCCTCCCCTCCCCCATTCACCGACATCATCACCCCAACCGGGACGTACATCACGTGGTGCAAGCCGCCGACTGGAACAACTTCCGGGTCGACACCATCTCCTGGCCCACCTTTCTCAAGCGCAACCTGATTCACTGGGACCTGCTGCGCGAAACGGTGCGCCGGGCCAACGGGTCCGTGCTGGAGGTAGGCGTGGGGAGCGGGGCCCAGTCGGCGCTGCTGTCGCGCTGGGTGCCGCACACGCTCACCGTGGACAACGACGCGCGGATCCTGCGCGCCGCCCGCCCCAACCTGGACCGCTTCGGACCCCGCACGCGGGTGATGAGCGCGGACGGGTTCTGCCTGCCCTTCCGCGACGGGTCGTTCGGGGTGTCCATCTCGCAGGGGCTCATGGAGCACTTTGGCGACGAGCAGATCGCCGCGCTCCTGCACGAGCAGCTGCGCGTCTGCCGCTCCGTGGTGTTCAGCGTGCCGTCGGACCGGTACCCGCGCCAGGACGTGGGCAACGAGCGGCTGATGCCCCCCGCCGAGTGGCAGCGCATCGTGCAGGGGGTGGTGGACCCCGCGCGCCACACCGTCCGCGCCCGCTACTACCGCGGCGACCTGGAATCCCTCAAGTACTCGGTGCTCGCCCGCCGCGCCCTGGGCTCGTTCAGCGTGCTGGTGACCATCGACCCGCGCTCCTCCGGCGGCACTTGAGCGATCGGCGTCCCGTGTGTTAGCTTTCAGCCGCCCCACGACGCGGGCACGCCCTTCCTTACACCTCTGTTGTTCCCCATGAAGCTGCGAACGTATGCACTCGTGGCCGCCTCCCTTTTGGCGGCCTGTGACAGTTCCACCAACCCGCCCGGGCCGCCGGCCGCCCTCCTCGCCGTGGGGAACACCGCGGTCGCCCTCACGGTGGGCACGACGGCGGCGGATTCGCTGGGCGTGAAGGTGGTGGATGAAGACGGGCGCGCCGTGCCCAACGCGCAGGTCTCCTGGACCGTGGATGCGCCCGGCGGCGTGATCGTTTCGCCGGTCACCGCGACCACCAACGCGCAGGGCGTCGCCCGCGTGGCGGTGCAGGGCGGGACGGCGGCCGGCACCCGGACCGTGCGCGCCGCCGTCGCCGGCTCCGCCGCGGCGGTCTCGCTGCCCTTCGCGATCACCCAGAACCCGGGCCCCGTCGCCACCCTGCAGCTGCCGCCGCTCGCCACCCTTACGCCCGGCGGAGCGACCACGCTCGCCGTGACGGCGGCGGACCAGTACGGCAACGCCACCGCCACCACGGGTGCCACCTGGACGTCCAGCCTGCCGGCCGTGGCGGGCGTGAGCACCACCGGCGGCGTGAGCGCGGCGGGCGTGGGTACGTCGGTGGTCACGGTCCGCATCGGCCAGGCGACGGCCGTCACGCAGGTACGCGTGGTCCCCGCCACCCTGAACGCCTGCGAGACCAACACGAGGACGCTCTGCAGCGCCTGGACGTTCTCCAACGGGAAGTACGACGCACAGTGGGACCAGGGCTCGCGCGCGGTGATCCAGGTGGAGCGGTTCGACGCGGACAGCGTGCGGTTCACGCGCCAGGACCCGTCGGGTTCCTCCGCCGGTCTTACGGCGGTATACCGCGCGGCCCGCGGCACGGCCGGGGTGCAGAACGGGGTGGTCACCTGGACGCAGCCGGGCGGCAGCCCCTTCAGCGGCACTTGGTACGGCAGCTGGTAGCCATCCCGTCGCGGACGCGGATGGGATGCGGGGGAGCGGCGAGTGCCGCTCCCCCGCACTGCTTTCTGGCCTCGTTGATGGACGAGCCGCGGGATGGGCGCCGTGCCTTGCCCGATCCTCAATCCGCCCGGTATCTTACCGCCTTCCTGTACGCGTCCTCGCCGCGCTCCCGATGCCGATCCGAATCGCTCGTATCTCCCCGCTCCCCTTCGTGATCGCGGCCGTGCTGGCCGGGTGCGCGGGGCGGCTGCATGCGCGGGCCGAGAGCGTCCCGGCGCTGCTGGACGACGGCTTCGACGGCGAGAACCGCGAGCGGCCCGCGCTGATGTACGATGGCTTTGCGCAGTGGCAGGTGGAGGACGGCACCGTGGACCTGGTGGGCGTCGGCTCGGACTGGGACTTTCACCCCGGCAACGGCCTGTACGTGGACCTGGACGGCGACCGGCCGGACGGCAGCCGCTTCGCGCCCGGGGTCCTGGTTTCGCGCGAGGCGTTCCCGCTCCGGCGGGGCGAGTACGAGCTGACGTTCCGGCTGGGCGGCTCGCGGCGCGGCGACACGAACACCGTGGTGGTGGCCCTGGGCGACGTGTACCGCGAGCGCTTCACCCTGCCCAGCGAGGCCCCGTTCCACACCTATCTCCGCATGATCCGCGTGACGGGCCCGCGGGAGGCGCGGCTCTCGTTCGACAACGCGGGCGCGGACGGGTTCGGGCTGCTGCTGGATGACGTGCGCCTGCGGCGGGTCCGCTGAGCCGGCCGGGGACGGTGCTGCGCGTACTGCACGTCATCTACGACGATCCCGCCAACCCCTGGGTGGCCGGCGGGGGCGCCGTGCGCGTGTACGAGCTGTACCGCCACCTGGCGGGCCGCGTGGACGCGACCGTGGCGACGGGCAACTATCCCGGCGCCCGCGACGAGACGATCGAGGGCGTGCGCTACGTCCGCCTGGGCGCGCGCGGGCCGTATGCGTGGAGCCGGTTGTCCTACGCGGCCGCGGCCAACCGCCTGCTGCGGACGGCTTCGTACGACGCGGCCGTGTTCGACTTTTCCACCTACACGCCCGTCTTCGTGCCGACGGACCGGCCGGCGGGGATCACCGTGCACCACGTGAGCGGACCGACGGCGCGGGCGCGCTGGGGCCCCGTGCTGGGGCCGGGGATCGGCGCGCTGGAGCTGCGGATGATCCGCCGCGCGGCCCGGCTGAGCGCCACGTCGCTGGCCACCCGCGAATTGCTGGAGCGGATCGCGCCCGGCGTGCCCATCGACATGGTGTACGCGGGCGTGCCGGACGAGCTGTTCGGCGTGGAGCGGACGCCGGAGGAGTACCTGCTGTACTTCGGCCGGCTGGACGTCTTTCAGAAGGGGCTGGACACGCTGCTGGAGGCCTTCGCGCGTCTTGTGCAGTCTCGTCCAGGTCTCGAGCTGAAGATCGCCGGGCGCGGCAAGGACGCGGAGCGCGTCGCGGCCCACGCGCGCGAGCTGGGCATCGACCGCAACGTGCGGATGCTGGGCGCCGTGTCGGAGGCGGAGCGGCAGGCGCTGTTCGCGGGCGCGGCCGTGCAGCTGATGCCGTCGCGCTTCGAGGGTTTCGGCATGGTGGCGGCGGAGGCGATGGCGGCCGGCGTGCCGCTGGTGGCCGCCGCCGCCGGCTCGCTCCCCGAGGTGGTGGACGCGCCCCGCGGCGGCGTGCTCGTCCCTCCCGGCGACGCCCCTGCCCTGGCGGAGGCCGTGGCGCGGCTGCTGGACGACCCCGCCGCGCGCGAGCACCTGTCCGCGTCCGCGCGGATCTCCGCGGGGCGCTACCGGTGGCAGGCCGTGGCCGACGACCACCTGCAGTTCATCGAACGAATCGCCCGGGGGCGCGGCGCGTCCCCTTCCCCGTCCTGATCCCCATGAAGAAGACCGCTCCCCCGCCCCGCCGCGCCAGCGCGCTGGCCGCCCCCGCCGACACCGAGCTGCCCATGCGGCTGGGCATCGCGGCGGCGGTGTTCTTCGCGCTGTCGCTGCTGTACTTCATCCCCGCGTTCCTTCCCGGCCGGCAGGCGTACGGCACGGACTACATGGCGGGGAGCTACTTCTTCTACGACTTCTTCGCGGACCGCTTTGGCGCGGGGACGCTGCCCAAGTGGGTGCCGTACATCTACGGCGGAATGCCGGTGTACGCGAACCCCGGCAGCGCCTACCACCCCGTGCACCTGCTGGGTGAGGCGCTGCTCCCCACGGGCAAGGTGATCGGCTTCATCTACGTGGTGCAGTTCTGGCTGGCGGGGCTGGGGATGTACCTGCTGGCGCGCGAGCTGGGGTGCCGCGCGTGGGTGGCGTTCGTGGCCGGCATCGCCTTTCAGTTCACGGGCGTGACCATGTCGTGGGTGTACGCGGGCCACGACGGGCGCATCATGGTGAGCACGATGGCGCCGCTCTTCTTCTTCTTCCTGCACCGGGGCGTGCGGACGGGGTCCGTGGCGCCGTTCGCGGGCGCGGCGGCCACGCTGGGCTTTGCGCTGCTCAGCTTCCAGATCCAGAACTCGTACTACCTGATCCTGGCCGGCTTCATCTGGGCCGTCTTCCTGCTCTTCCGCTTTGGCCTGCACCGACGTCCGGCGGCGCTGGGGAAGACGCTCGCCTACGGGTTCGGCGCCATCGCGTTCGCGTTCCTGCTGGCGTCCGTCAACTTCCTCCCCTTCCAGGACTACGTGGGCGAGTCGCCGCGCGGGATGCAAGGGGGCCGCGGCTACGAATACTCCGTCTCGTACTCCATGCCGCCCGTGGGCCTGCTGTCCATGGCGGTGCCGGAGCAGGCGGGCGCGTCCGTGGCGGACCCGAACACGGGCGAGGCGCTCTTTCCGGCGAACGCGGGCTTCAAGCTGCACACGGAGTACGTCGGCGCGCTGGTGATGGTCCTTCTCGCCCTGGGCGTGGCGTTCGCCTGGCGCAGCGTGTACTGGCGCTTTTTCGCGGGGCTGGCCGTCTTCGCGCTGAGCATGGCGCTGGGCGGCAACACGCCGCTCTACCGGCTTTACTACAACCTGCTGCCGGGGCTGAACCGCTTTCGCGCGCCGGACCTGACCTTCTACGTCGCCGCGTTCTCGCTGGTGGTGATGGCGGCGCTCACGCTGGAGCGGCTGGCGGAGCTGCGTGCGGCGTCCGCGGCGCGGCGGGTGGGTGCGCCGGACGAGAGTGGGCTGCAGAAGGTGCTGTGGATTGGCCTGGGCGTGGTGGCCATCGCCGTGCTGGGGGCGATGATGACGGGCGGCGCGACGGCGGCGGGCGAGCCCAGCCGCGCGGCGGGGTGGATGCGCTTCGCGATCTTCGCGGGGGGCGTGACGGCGGCGCTGTGGGCGTGGACGGCGGGGAAGATGGGCTCGCTGGGCGCCGGGGTGCTGCTGGCGCTGCTGACGCTGACGGACCTGTGGATCATCGACCGGCGCTTCTTTCACACCACGGACGGGCCGGCGCGGGCGTTCGCGGCGGACGACGTGGTGGCGTTCCTGGAGACGCAGCCCAAGCCGAACCGGGTGTGGGCCTTTTCCGTCCCCGGCGCGGGCATCCCCACCTGGGGGCGCGGGGGATCCAAGGGCGGCGACTATCCCATGCTGTTCGGCATCGAGCAAGTGGCGGGCGAGCATCCCAACCCCCTGCAGCGCTGGGTGGAGTACATCGGCGCGGGGCAGTCGGAGATCACGGACTTTCACAACCTGCTGGGCCCGCGCGACAGCCTGGGGGTGATCGAGACGCAGGAGGGGCAGTCGCTCGTGTTCAACCCGCGCCCGGGGCTGCTGGAGGCGGCGAACGTGCGCTACGTGGTGAGCATGGCGCCGCTGGTGCACCCCGGCCTGCGCGAGGTGCACCGCGGCACCGCCCTGGTCTACCAGGTGGCCAACGCGCTGGACCGCGCCTACCTCGTACCCGCCGTGCAGAAGCTCCCGGCGGACCGCATCCTCCCGGCGATGCTGGCGGGCGGATGGAATCCCGCGCAGACGGCGTTCGTCCCCGCGGACGCGGACGTGAACCTGCCCGCGGGCCCGCTCTCCGGCGGCGCGCGCGTGACGGCGCACGAGGAGGACCGCGTGGTGGTGCAGACGACGGCGAGCCGGGCGGCGCTGATGGTGCTGGCGGACAACGAGTACGCGGGGTGGACGGCGCGGATCGACGGGCGCGAGGCGCCGATCATCCGCACCAACCACACGCTGCGCGGCGTGGTGGTGCCGCAGGGAACGCACACGGTGGAGTTCACCTTTCGCCCGGGTGACCTGTACACGGGGTTCTACCTGTACCTGGCGGGCTTCGGGCTGCTGGCGGCGTACGCGGTGTTCCTGCTGGTCCGGAGCCGCCGGCGGCGAGTGGACGAGCCGGTGGTCGTGGAGCCGGTGACGGCCGCGTGAGTTCGCTGCGGGTGGGCGGAGATTGCAGTCTTCTGATGCGAGGCGGCTGGCATCGCGCCGAGCGAATGAATTCGCCGCAACGACCACACGAAGTCCGCCTGCGCGGACTGTCCGTCGCGGGGGAGTGCCACGCCGGGACGCGGGGGGTCGGCGCGGGTCGCGACCGGGTGCGGGGCGGATGAAGCCGGCGTGGCGCCGGATCATCGGCGCGCTGCTCGTCATCGCGACGGTGTGGTGGCTGGGGCGGCTGATCACACAGAACTGGACGGAGCTGCGCGACTTCGACTGGCGCGCGCATCCGGGGCTGCTGGGGGCCAGCGTCGCCGCGCACGTGGCGGTGCTGGCGTTCGGCGTGTGGGTGTGGAGCCGGGTGCTGCGCCACTTCGAGCATCCGCCCGTGCGGCTGGGGATGCTGCAGCGCATCTGGTTCCTGAGCAACCTGGCGCGCTACGTTCCCGGCAAGGTGTTCCAGTTCGTCGCCGTGGCGCAGCTCAGCCGCAACGCCGGGCTCTCCGGCGCCGTGCTGCTGACGTCCATCCTGGTGCACACGGGCATCACGCTGCTCTCGTCCGTGGTCGTGGCGGCGTGGACGCTCACGGAGGGCATCGTCCGCGGCGTGGACCCGCTGTGGCCGGCGCTGGTGGCGACTCTGGGCGCGGTGCTGGCGGTGCATCCCGCGTTTCTCAACCGCCTGCTGGCCGTCATCCCCCGCCTGCTCAAGAAGGACGTCATCCGCTGGAACGCGGGATGGGCGGCCGGCATGGGGCTGCTGGCGCTGGCGACCATCAACTGGCTGCTGTACGGCGCGGCGTACCACCTGTTCGTGGCATCGCTCACGGACGTGCCGTGGCGGCTGCTGCCGCAGATGGCGGGGGTGAACGCGCTGTCGTTCTTCCTGGGCTACGCCTCGCCCCTCCCCGGCGGCGGCGGGCTGCGCGAGGTGTCCATGACGGCGCTCCTCACGCCCTACCTGTCCGAGGGCGTGGCCGCGGTGCTCTCGCTCGCTTCGCGGCTGTGGACCATCGCCGCGGAGCTGCTGGGCGGCGGCCTGGCGCTGCTGCTGGTGCGCGGCCGGCCGCTGCCGGCGGACGCGGCGGGTCCCGTCTCCGCCTCACCTGACGTGTAACGGCGATCTGGGCCCGCGAGACCTTACCGCGAAGTGATGTGTACGACAGTGGTAGCGCGTTCCGAACGGACGCGGTTACATTTGGCCCTTTGCTGGTTCGCAACGGAAATCATCGGAACCGTGACATGCTCGAAGACCTGAAGAACAAGCTGGGCGAAGAGATCGAACGCCTGACCCACGAGCTGCAGGTGGTGCTCCCCGAGGCCATCAAGAAGGCCGTGGAGCACGGCGACCTGCGCGAGAACTCGGAGTACAAGAGCGCGCTGGAGCGGCAGCAGTTCGTCCAGGCGCGGCTCAACCACCTGAGCCGGCGCGCGGCCGAGCTGTCCAAGATGGACCTGTCGCAGATCGATCCGCACCGCGTGGGCTTCGGCAGTCGCGTCACGGTGGTGGACATGCGCACGCGCGAGGAAGAGACGTACTCGCTGGCGTTCGGCGACTTCATCGACATCGAAAGCGGGCAGATCTCCATGGCCTCGGCCCTGGGGCAGACGCTCATGGGCAAGAAGAAGGGCGAAAAGGTGAGCGTGCAGCTGCCCCGCGGCGAGCGCAAGCTGCACATCAAGGAAGTCGTCACCCTGCCGCAGATGGTGCAGAAGGCGGACTGATCGAGAGGGGGAGCGGCCACCCGCCGGCGCCCCGTCCCGCTCGTTCCTTGCGACCTCCCCCAAACCCTGGGGGAGGTTTTCGTTTCTCTCGCCCCCGACTCGTCCCCTGCCCTGCTGCGGCAGGCCGGCGCGAGCAAAGAATCGGATCGTGCACGACGCGGGACGATGCAGATAAGGAAGCGCCCGCGCCGGAAGTCCGGTGCGGGCGCTTGCTGGATGCGGATCGCTTCTACGCGTCAGTCGATGGGCTCCAGGCCGCTGAGGAGGTGGCGAACGCCGGCATCGTTCGCGAGCGTGCCGATCTCCGCCTCCACGGGATAGCCGAGCGTGGGGTGGAACTTGAGGGCCGTGTACTCGCTGCGCGCCTGCGCTTCCGCGATCGCGTCGAAGAGCGCGTCCACCGTCAGGAACTCGACCCAGTTCTCGCGCGGCACCGGGCGTCCGTTGTTCACCTGCCGGACGTCCGTGACACGCCCGTCGCGCACGGTCACCTGCACCGTGCTCCGCTGCGGGCAGAAGCACACGCGGCTGTAGGCGAACCGGTAGTCATCGATGTCCTGTGCATCCCACACTCCACGCTGCTGTGGAGCGTCGCCTGCCACGCCCGCCACGGGCTGCGGATCCACCACCACGAGGTAGTCGCCCCCGGCGCATGCCGCGGCAGCCAGGGTGAGCACGAGGGCGAAAGGGCGGATGCGCTGGATCATGGGTCGGGAGGAGTCCGGTGCGGTGGCCGATGCTTTGTCGACACTAAACGCTTGCCGGTGCCCGATCCTGACAACGCCTGCCTTCTCCGTTGGCCCGCAACGACTTGCGCTTACTGGCCCGAATGGCCGATGAGCCGCTCCATGGTCGCGATCGCCGCCTGCGTGTCCGTTACCACGAGTGCGTTGGTCTCCACGTTTACGGCGATGCGGCCGCGCTCGGTCTTCACGGATTCCAGCGTGGTGGCCAGGGACTCGGCCGGGACGTAGCGAAGGCGAAAGACGCGGGTCACGAGCGGCTCCACGGCGGCCTGCGCGGCGATGCGGGCGATGGGCTCCACGCGCAGCAGCCCGGGCGCGATCTGGCGCGCGCCCAGGCCGGAGGCTTCCAGGATGGCCGCCAGCGCCACGTCCCACGGCTGGTTGCGGATGTCGGCGGTGATGCGCCCGCCCGCGCCCTCGCCCAGCACGATGGACGTGCCGGTGAACTCCACGAACGTTGCGGCCACGTCACGAAGCTCGGTCTCGTGAAAGGAGACGGAGATGCAGCGCGGTCCGCCGTCGCGGCACGCGGACGCCTGCGCCTGTGCGGGCGCCGCGGCCAGCACCAGCGCGGCCGAGGCGATCGATAGGATGCGGTACATCGTCGCGGATCCTGCGGATGAGGGGGATGTGCATCCCAAGATAACACAATGCGTTGCGATGCGTCTCCCCCGGGCCGGCGGGTGGTATGGACGGATTCCCAGGTCGGCGCGAGCAGAGTCCGCTCGATCCCACCGCCGTCGAAGAGCCAGTCTGCACCCGCGGAGCCCCATCACAATGGCCGAGCCCCGTCCTGAGCGGATGAATCCGCCGCTGGGACAGCCATAAGCCCCGTCTCCGCTC
>DATING010000556.1:0-5718 GCA_035474555.1 Longimicrobium sp.
TTTGCCGCGGGGGCGCGGACGTTCGACGTGGTCCGCTTCCACGGCTTTGGCAACGAGACGCAGGGCAACAACGGCGAGGAGTTCGAGGTCACCAGCAACGAGGTGCGGGCCGAGGCCATGTGGTACGGGCGGCTTGGAGAACGCGGCAGCTACCGCTTCGGGCCGCTGGCGCGCTGGCTTGACCCGCGCGAGCCCGCCTTTACCATCGTCGCGCCCCCGCCGGGCGTGGACGGATTCATCCAGGCGGGCGGCCTGGGCGAGGTGCGGCTGGACGGGCGCGACACCCTCCCCGTCACCCGCCGCGGCTGGTGGCTGGGCGCGGGCGCGGAGGGCTACGGCACGGACCTGGGCGGCCCGTTCGCCTCCGTGCGGGGCGAGGGGCGTACCTACCTCTCGCTGGGCGCGGGGCCCATCCTGGCCCTGCGCGCCGGCGGCGAGGTGGTGCGCGGCGACTTCCCCTTCGCCGAGGCGGCGTTCCTGGGCGGCGCCGGCTCCATGCGCGGCTTCCCCTTCCAGCGTTTCGCGGGGGATGCGTCCGCGTACGGCTCGGTGGAGCTGCGCCAGCCGCTGGGGCAGCTGCGCCTGCTGGTGCGCGGCCGCCTGGGCGTGTTCGCGCTGGCGGATGCAGGCCGCGTGTGGATGGACGGCGAGTCCGACGGCGACTGGCACACCAACGTCGGCGGCGGCCTGTGGTTCGAGACGCTCGGCATCCCGATCACCCTGACCTACGCCCGCGGCGACGTCAAGCGCCTCTACCTCGGCATGGGATTGCCGTTCTAACGCCGAACGGTTCGACGGATTTGTTTTCCTGAGGGAGGCGCCGCCCGGACTGGCCCGTGCCGGACCCCGTGGCGCCGACCGAAGGATCTGCTCTCCCGCGCATGACGGCTGCTTCCGCGACGAGTCTCCGTCAGCGCCCCCGCTCTCCACGGGCAGTTTGCGTCCGGCGCAGGCGAGGGGAGGGAGGGGAACGCGGGCGAGGCCCCGGCCGAGCGAATGAATTCGCCGCAACGACGACACGAAGTCCGCCTGCGCGGACTCTCCGGCACGGGACAGTGCCACGTCGGCACGAGTACGAGTGGAGACAACCTCCCCCAGGGGTTTTTGGGGGAGGTGCGAGCCTCGGCGAGCGGTGGGGGCGCCGGCGGAGCCCGCCACCGCGATCGAATCTATCCCCCGTTCCTGCTCCCCCTCTCCCGGCGCAGTTTGCCGGGGGAGGGGGCCGGGGGGTGGGGGACCCCCCCCCGGCCGGGAAGTCCGGAATTCCTCCCGGGATTGCCACGGAACGGGCACCCGGGTTGCGTGTACGAAAACCGCCCTGCCCTCCTTGCCGGAGCGCCACGCAGGAACCGCCCCGCAGCAGCCAGCAACCGCATGCAAGACCGTCGTATGGATCCATCGGGCGAAGCCTCCCTTTCCCGCGTTCCCGCCACGCGCGCGGGGGACGAGCGCCGCGCCACGACGGACGCGTCGCGGGGCTCCATGAGCACCGGGCGCTGGGTGTGGGAGTGGACCAAGGCCATCAGCACGGCCATCCTCCTCTTTCTGGCCGTGCGCACCTTCCTGGTGGAAGCCTTCAAGATCCCCACGGGGTCCATGGAAGGCACGCTGCTCGTGGGCGACTTCCTGCTCGTCAACAAGGCCGTCTACGGGGCCGAGATCCCGCTCACGCACCACCGGCTTCCCGCGTTCAGCGACCCGCAGAGGGGCGACGTGGTCGTCTTTCTGCCGCCGCACGATCCGCACAAGAACTACGTCAAGCGCATCGTGGGCGTTCCCGGCGACACGCTGGAGATGCGCGGCAAGGTGCTCATGCGCAACGGCCTGCGCCTGGACGAGCCGTACGTGCGCCACACGGACCCGCTGGGCGACCAGCAGGACCAGAAGATGATGTGGCAGCTGGCGTTCCTGGCGGACTCCGGCCAGACCTCCCGGACCTACCACCCGTCGCGCGACAACTGGGGGCCGCTCGTGGTCCCCGCCGGCAAGCTGTTCGCCCTGGGCGACAACCGCGACCGCTCCGAGGACTCGCGCTACTGGGGCTTCCTGGAGGCGCACGCGGTCAAGGGCAAGCCGATGTTCGTGTACTACTCCTTTCAGGACGATCTGCTCAAGCAGTTCGATTGGCTGACGGGCGTGCGGTGGCGGCGCATCGGCGAGATCATCCGCTAGGACAGGGATACCGGCGAGACATTGCGTGCTGCCGGTGGCCCATAATGGATGGCGTGACGGGCGCGCCTGTTTCTTTACGTCAGAAGTTCCCGTTCAGGGGTTGACACCACACGGCCGCCTTTCCATGTTCCGTGTGCAGGCGCAGGTTCGTCGCGGGAATCCCAACATCCCCACCTCCCCCGCGCGCCTCTCCGCGCATCCTTCGCGTCCCATAAGGCCGGCCCCCCGCTTCCGTCTCCCGGAGCACGCCGATGACGTTCAGCCCTCCCAAGAAGATCCAGGCCGAATCCGAGTCGCTGGACCAGTACCTCCGCGAGATCAGCGCGTATCCGCTGATTGACCGCGAAGCCGAGTGTAACCTGGCGCGGCGCATCCGCGACGGGGAGGCCGAGGCCCTGGAGCGACTGGTTCGGAGCAACCTCCGGTTCGTGGTGGCCGTCGCCAAGAAGTACCAGAACCAGGGCGTCTCTCTGGCCGACCTGATCAACGAGGGAAACATCGGGCTCATGCGCGCCGCGCGTAAGTTCGACGAGACCAAGGGGATCAAGTTCATCTCCTACGCCGTCTGGTGGATTCGCCAGGCCATCCTGCAGGCACTGGCGGAGCAGTCGCGCATCGTGCGCGTGCCGCTGAGCCGCGCGGGGGCCGTGCACCGCATCGGCAAACGGTCCAGCGCCATGACGCAGGAGCTGGGTCGCGAGCCCACCCTCTCCGAGATCGCGTCGGAGCTGGAGGTGCCGGAGGACGAGATCAGCCACGCGCTGGCCATGTCGCAGGTGTACCTCTCCCTCGACGCCCCGCTGGTCCCCGGCGAAGATGGGCAGCTCCTCGACTACCTTTCCGACAGCCTTTCCCCCGGTCCCGACGACGAAGTCTACGAGCACGCCCTCAAGCGCAGCATCGACGATGCGCTGGGGACGTTGAGCGAGCGCGAGGCCAAGGTGCTGCGCCTGTACTTTGGCCTGGGCGACACCGAGCCCATGACGCTGGAGCAGATCGGCGAGAACTTCGGCATCACGCGCGAGCGCGTGCGGCAGATCAAGGAGAAGGCCCTGCTGCGGCTGAGGCACCAGTCGCGGGCGCGGTTCCTGGAGACGTTTTTGACCTGACGGCGCAACAGATCAACTGCGGGTTACAGGGGACAGGTTACAGGGGACAGCCTGCAACGGGTCACCCGGTGGCCCTCACCCGGCCTCGCTTAGGCTCGTCCACCCTCTCCCACAAACTGCGTGGGAGAGGGTGTATACTTCTACGAGCTTTCGTCGCGGTGGCGGAGTTCCGGGCGGGGCAGGGCAGCGGGTCCCCGCGCGTTGAAGGGAGCCGGGGGGAGGGGCACCCGGCGGGTGCAGAGGGCCCGCTACACCATCACGAGGGCGAACTGCCCCCGCCGTTGCTTGCCGTACCCTGTAACCTGTCCCCTGTAACCCGCAGTTCCCGTCCGCCCCCGCAGGTTGACACCAGCGCCGACTTTGGGTATCATACCGGTCTGTCCCGACCACGCCGCTCCGCCTCGGGTAGGTGCCGGAGGCGGAATTTTCGTTCGGAACCAGACAACCCGCCGGCAGCAGGCCGGCACAGGCCCGCGCTTCGGGCGCGAGAAAAGTACGATGAAGACGTATTCCGTTAAGGCGGGAGAGATCGAGCACAAGTGGTTCGTCGTCGACGCTGGGGACAAGATCCTCGGGCGCGTGGCGACGGAGATCGCGCGAGTCCTGCGCGGCAAGCACAAGCCGACCTACACCCCGCACCTGGACACCGGCGACTACGTCGTGGTCATCAACGCGGACAAGGTCCGTCTTTCCGGCAACAAGGCCGATCAGAAGACGTACTTCAAGCACACCGGCTACATGGGATCGGAGAAGTTCATCCCGTTCCGTGAGATGCTGGCCAAGCACCCCGAGCGGGTGATCGAGCTCGCCGTAAAGGGCATGCTGCCCAAGAACACGCTCGGCCGCCAGATGCGCAAGAAGCTGAAGGTGTATGCCGGGGGTGAGCATCCGCATCAGGCCCAGAACCCCGAGCCCCTCGCCTTCTGATCATGGCCATCGAACAGACCCACGCCATCGGACGCCGCAAGACCTCGGTCGCGCGCGTCTACCTCCGCCCGGGAACCGGGAACTGGGAGGTCAACGGACGCACGCTCGAGGCGCACCTGCCCCGGCACGTCCTTCGCCAGTCGGCCAACCGTCCGCTCGTCGCGACGGAGACCGAGGGCCAGTACGACGTGAAGGTGAACGTGCGCGGCGGCGGCGTACGCGGCCAGGCCGACGCCATTCGCCTGGGCGTTGCCCGTGCCCTGCTCAAGATCAACGAGGAGTTCCGCGTCCGCCTGCGCGCCGAGGGTCTGCTGACCCGCGACCCGCGCGAGGTGGAGCGCAAGAAGCCCGGACAGCCGGGCGCGCGCAAGCGGTTCCAGTTCAGCAAGCGCTAAGCGGGAGCGCCGGCTTCGCGGTGCCGGGACGGTTCATCCGTCCCGGCACGCGCGTTTGCCAGAATCCCGCATCATCAAGCACACCGCCCGACGCCCCGCTCCGGGTGCCGCCCCTTCGCCGGGGCGGTCGGAGGGGCGGATGACGGCGGTGGAAGCCCGGGCCCCGGGTGGGGTCGCAGGGAAAAACCGCATTCCATCAGGACACGCATGCCCGTACCGCAGATCCAGGAGCTCCTGGAAGCCGGCGTCCATTTTGGACACCAGACCAGCCGTTGGAACCCGAAGATGCGCAAGTTCATCTTCGCGGAGCGCAACGGCATCTACATCATTGACCTCAAGAAGACGCAGCGGCAGATCGAGCTGGCCCAGGAGCTGACCCGCGCCGTGGTCAGCCGTGGCGAGCGCATCCTGTTCGTCTGCACCAAGAAGCAGCTCAAGCCGGTGATCGAGAGCGCGGCCGAGCGCAGCGGCAGCTTTTACGTGACGGAGCGCTGGCTGGGCGGCATGCTCACCAACTTCACCACGATGAAGAAGCAGATCCGCCGCCTGCGCGAGTTGGAGCGGGGGATGGAAGAGGGCGCCTACGAGTACTACACCAAGAAGGAGCGCCTGATGCTCGACCGCGAGCGCGAGCGCCTGGACAAGTACCTGGCCGGCGTCAAGGACATGGCCCGCCTGCCGGGCGCCCTGTTCGTGATCGACAGCAAGCGCGAGAAGATCGCCATCTCCGAGGCCAACAAGCTGGGCCTGCCGGTGATCGCCATCGCCGACACCAACGCCGACCCGGACGTGCTCACGGTGCCCATCGCGGGCAACGACGACGCCATCCGCTCGGTCGAGGTGATCGGCAACGCCATCGCCGACGCCATCCTGGAGGCCCGCGCCGCCATGCCGGCCGACGACCGCCGCCGCGCCGACGAGGCCGAGGTCACCACGTACAGCACTGAGACGGGCGAGCGCCAGCCCGCCGACCGTGGCAACGACGACCGCGGCGACAAGAAGCGCCGTCCCCGCCGCAAGCGCCGCACGGGCGCCGCGGGTGCCCCGGGCGGGGCTCCGGGCAGCGAGGGCGGGTCCGAGGACTGACCCTCGCCGCGCGCCACGGCGGAGAGTTT
>DATING010000557.1:0-2466 GCA_035474555.1 Longimicrobium sp.
CGCGCCCCCACCCGCTCGATTCCTCGCGACCTCCCCCAATCCTGGGGGAGGTGCTTGTCTCGGCCAGGCTCCGTGCTGGCGTGGCGGCCCGCCCGCGACGGACAGTCCGCGCAGGCGGACTTCGTGTGGTCGTTGCGGCGAATTCATTCGCTCTGGCTGGTTTCCGGATCACACCTCCCATGTTCGCCCGCGATCAGAAACCCAGCATCCGCGCCGCCCTTCGCATCCGCCGCTCCCGCCGTTCACGCCGCGCACGACTCTTGCGCCGGGGCGCGGGCGATCCCGTCAGTGCGATTCAGCCGGCTCCCGCGGTCCGGGGGGTGGCGTCGCCATTCCGTTGTCCAGCGCCCGAGAGTCGGAGAGCCCGAGTGCCCAAGTTCATCGTCCACGGCGGCAAGCGCCTGCAGGGGACCGTCCGTCCCAACGGCAACAAGAACGCCGCCCTGCCCATGCTGGCGGCCACGCTCCTCACCGACGAGGACGTGTTCCTGGAGAACGTCCCGCGGATCAAGGACGTGCTCACCCTGATGAGCCTGCTAGAGGTGCTGGGCGCCGAGACGGAGTGGGTGGGCCCCAACGAGGTGCGCGTGCGCGCCGCCAACGTGGGCAACACCCAGCTGGATTCCGGCGCCGCGGCCCGCATCCGCGCCAGCATCCTGCTCGCCGGCCCCATGCTGGCCCGCGCCGGCAGCATGACGCTCCCCCCTCCGGGCGGCGACGTCATCGGCCGGCGCCGCGTGGACACGCACTTCCTGGCCCTCAAGAAGCTGGGCGCGCGCGTCGTCGAAGACGGCAACGTCTGGCGGCTGGAGACGGACGGACTCGTCGGCGCCAACATGTTCCTGGACGAGCCCAGCGTCACGGCCACGGAGAACGCCGTCATGGCCGCCGCCATGTCCAAGGGCGAGACGATCATCCGCAACGCCGCCGCCGAGCCGCACGTCCAGGACCTGTGCCACATGCTGGTCAAGATGGGCGCGGGGATCGACGGCATCGGCACGGGCACGCTGCGCATCCAGGGGCGCGAGCGCCTGGGCGGATGCCGGACGCGCATCACCGCGGACCACATCGAGATCGGCTCGTTCATCGGGCTGGCCGCCGTGACCCGCAGCGCCCTCACCATCGAGGACGCGGCGCCGGAGCACCTGGACAGCACGCTCATCGGCTTCGGCCGGCTGGGGCTGCACATGGAGGTGCGGGGGCAGGACCTGTTCGTGGACGGCACGCAGGAGATGAACGTCACGCTCGACATGGGCGGCCACATCAGCAAGGTGGATGACGGCCCCTGGCCCGCGTTCCCGGCGGACCTCACGTCCATCGCCCTGGTGACGGCCACGCAGGCCACGGGCACCATCCTCGTCCACGAGAAGATGTTCGAGTCGCGCATGTTCTTCGCCGACAAGCTGGTGGGGATGGGCGCGCGGCTGGTGCTGTGCGATCCGCACCGCGTGCTGGTGATCGGCCCGTCGCAGCTGCACGGCGCCATCGTGGAGAGCCCCGACATCCGCGCGGGGATGGCCCTGCTCATTGCCGCCCTGGGCGCGGAGGGACGCAGCGAGATCTACAACGTGGGGCAGATCGAGCGCGGCTACGAGCGCATCGACGAGCGGCTGCGCGCGCTGGGCGCCGACATCCGCCGCGCCGACTCGCGCGGCGACGCGGACGATGCCGAAGAGGCGACGCGCCGCGTGGCCGCGAAACACTGAGGCGCCTGATCCAGTACGGCAGGGTACGGGTACTCCTTTCAGGCGCACGGGCAACACGGGATCGACAGCCATGGCGGACGAGCAGCAGGGACAGGCGGCGCAGCAGCAGGGGGAGCCCCGGCGGCGGCCCTCCATCGGGGAGGGCATCCGCTCCGGGGTGGGCGTGCTGGCGGCCTTCAAGGAGGCCATCGAGGAAACCATCCAGGAGGCCAACGCGCGGGGCGACCTGAGCCCCGACCGCGCCAAGCAGTTCCTGGGCGATGCCCTGCACCGCGCGCAGGAAACCGTGGGCGAGGTGCGCGAGCGGCTGGAGTGGGTGCCGCGCAAGGAGTTCGAGGCGCTGCAGGCGGAGGTCGCCGAACTGCGGCACCGGCTGGACGCGCTGCAGGGGCGCCGGCCGGATGGGGAGACGGCGCTGCTGCCGTCTTCCACCACCGCCGCGCCCGCCCTTCCCGCGCCGGAAGGACCCACGGAAGCGAGGATGCCGTAGCCGTGGGACTCTCGCGGGAGGTGCGGACCGTCACCGAGCGCCCCGGCGCGGGTGACGTGCCGCTGTGGGTGCAGCCGGAGTGGGAGGAGCGCTTTCCCTGGCTCGTCCAGGGCACCACGGGGCGGGGCGGCGGCGAGGAGCCGTTCGATCTGGGCCTTTCCGGTGCGGAGCCCGTGGGCCGGGTGATGGACCGCTGGCGGGGCATCCTCGCCTCCAGCGGGATCGGCACGGCCGTCCACGCGCGCCAGGTGCACGAGGCGGACATCTGGA
>DATING010000558.1:0-3043 GCA_035474555.1 Longimicrobium sp.
CGCGTGCCGGGCCATTGCTTCTCCTTCGTGGGTCTTGGTACAGGATCGCTTCACAGGAATCGCACGGCACCTCATTGTGCCGCGCGGGGGGTCAGGATTGTGCCGCGGGGGGGGTCAGGAGAGCGTGAGCTTTGCCCCCGACGCAACGAACCGCTGGAATCCCGCTGCGTCGGCGGCGGCGGCGCCCATGCGGCGTACCGACTCCGCCAGGTCTGCGTCGGAGGTGGCGGTCGAGATCCGCAGGTAGTGCTGCCCTTCGCTGCCGTGCACGCTGAACGAGCGCCGGTCCACCGTGGCCACCCGGTACTCGTGCAGCAGAAAGAGCTGAAAGAGCGTTGCCGGGCTGGTGTTGGACCGCACGTCCCCGGGCAGGCGCGCGTGAGCCTCGATGGCGTCCAGGCGGTCCAGCGCCCCGCTCACGTTGGGAAAGGCGTAGAACGCGCCCCTGGGCATGTGGCAGCGGAACTCGGGGATGGCGTTGAGCCCGGAGACCACCAGGTCGCGCCGGCGCTGGAAGCCCTTGACCATCTCCTCGATGACGGGCGCGCTCAGCGGCGACGTCAGGGCCTCGACGGCCGCCCACTGGTTGTACGGCGAGGTCGACGCGAAGTGGTTGATGGAAAGCCGCCGGGCCAGCTGCGCCTCGCGCGCCGTGGGGTACACGGCCCAGCCCACGCGTCCGCCCGTCCACGAGTACGTCTTGCTGCAGCCGGAGGAGATGATCGTCCGGCTCTCCATCCCGGGGATGGAGGCGATGGAGACGTGCTGGTGCCCGTCGAAGTTGATGGCCTCGTACGACTCGTCGGAGAACACGCGCGCGTGGGGGCCGGTCCGCTCCAGGATGAGCTCCGCCAGGTCCTCCAGCTGCTCGCGCGTCGCGACGCTCCCCGTGGGGTTGGACGGGAAGTTCAGGAAGATGAGGGCCGTCCGCTCGCCCAGCAGCGGCTCGAACACCTCGCGCGTGAGGCCGAACCCGTCCTCCTCGCGCAGCACCGCCGGGACCGGGGTGGAGCGGAAGTACGGGATGAACGACTCGTACAGCGGGTAGCCGGGCGAGGGATACACGACCTCCTGCCCCGGGTCCACGTACGCCAGGTGCGCAAAGCCGATGGCGGGGCGGTGGCCGGGGTACACCACCACGCGGGCCGGGTCGATGTCCAGCCCGTGCCGCTCGCTCAGGTCGTGCGCCACGGCGCTGCGCAGCTCGGCGATGCCCTCGGGGGCGCAGTAGGTGGTGAGCCCCTGATCCACCGCCCGCTTGAGCGCATCGGCGATGTGCGCGGGGAGCGGATAGTCCGGCTGGCCGATGTTGCAGCGGATCACCCGCTCACCCAGCGACTCCACCTCCGCGACGCGCGCCCCCAGGTTGAACGCCTCCTCGGTGCCAATGCGGTGCGCGCGCGCAGTAAAAAGCCCGGCGCGGCCCGGGATGATCTCGGTCTTGAGCATGACTAGCAGGCAAAATCGGCGTACCCTGTCCGGACGTCGAACGCGCCAGGTTGCGGCGTTCGATCAGACCGGCCAGCGGATCGCCCGGGGATCGCAAAGCGAGAACGCACCCCATCTAGCGCCAAGGGGGTGCGCGCCCGCGTTCAGTCGCGGTCGGCGGGTCACCCTGGCGCGGAAAGGGCATCGTTACGCCGTCGTGAAACGGCGACTAATGTGAGTTGACTGTCGTAATCATATGAGAGACTTCGCAAGCACGCAACGGGTGACTGCCTCATCGCAATGAATTCCTGGCGAATCGCGCGCATCCGTTAACCTGATTGCGCAAAGAGAGCGCCCGCAAACGGAGAAGGCGCGCGGCGCAAGCGGTTGCGTTCATGTCGGATATGGGGGAAACTTCTGTGTCCGCGCGAAAATCCGGCACGAGGTGCCATGTAAAAACACCCGGGCACGTTGCACCAACGTGACTTTTCTACACGCGTGCCCTCGCGCTCTCGCTCACGCACGAGGTCGATCCGCTCGTATCCAGCCACGACAGTAACCAGTCACGTTCTCCCTCCGGTCTCATCTCGACGGCGATTCATTGGACGGGTACGGCAGAGAGGCCGTCTTCGTCCTGACGTCCAGCTGCCTCGTCGGAGAAAATGCCGGGGACGCAGAGCCAGTCCTGGGCCCTGCGTCCCCGTTTCGTCCGTGCCGCCCCAGCCGCCCGTCCCCGCCCGCCGCGCAACCGGCCGCGGCGGGGTACCGGTCCGGATCCGCCGACGCGCGACCGGACAGCCGGCCCTCCGCTCCAATCGCTGCCGTCCAGCCTGCGCACCTTCCCGCGATCGCAATCGGGTGGAGAATGCGCCGCCGCAGACTCCGCGTCTCGCGCCGCCATCGTGGCTCTCCCAAAACACGCTTCCTATGTTTCGATTCTCCCGAAACACCGCGGATAGTATCGGACAGTTCATTTGTAAACATTTATACTGTATGCATACCTGCGCGCCTGTGGCACTCAGTGTGATCATTGCGTTACGGATACGATCAACCAATCACATCGGCCGGAATTCTTTGCGGCATTGGCCGCCCTGCTGACGAGTGCGGCGTGCGCCGATCAGCCGCCGGCGGGACTCGGCCAGGCGACGAGGGATCGGCGGCTAATACGAGATCCGGAAAGGAATTTGCCGCGGTAGAGCAGCAGAGCCAGGAGGAAAATCGTGCAGGTCTCTGCTGACACTGCTGCCCTGCGTGAGAACCTGCTTTTCTCCAACAAATTGCTTTATTCGATCGGTTCGAGAATCGTTCTTTTTCCGGATTCGGTACCAGACTGGCGGTTGCTGCCAGCACTCGTCCAGCGCGATCCCGATCTCCTCCCGCACCCAGGCGTTCTCCTGCCCCCTCTCCCCTTCCCCGGGCCCCGCTCGATGCGGAGCGCGCGAGAAAAGCGGGAGGTCATGCGACGGTGGAGTCGCGGAGCAGCGCGAGCAGCTGCGCCATCTCGTCCGGATCCACCTGGGCGAGCTGGGCGTCCATCGCGCCCTGGGCAAAGTCCTTCAGCACCGGGCGCGCGAACAACTCGCCCAGGGCGAGCTCCACCTGCAGCACCTGCCGC
>DATING010000559.1:0-11225 GCA_035474555.1 Longimicrobium sp.
CGGCGGAATCCAGCGCGGCATAGGGCGACAGCCGGCCGGACGCCACGTCGTACACGAACGCGCGCTGCCGCATCCGCTTCTCATCCACCTGCTGCCCCGCCGGCGGCTCCAGCGCGTAGACCAGGATCCGCCCGCCCTCCATGGCCTGGTGCGACGTGTAGCGCAGGGGCGCCCGCAGCGCCGGGCGAAGGTTGCCGCCCTCCAGGTCGGAGACGTACAGCCCTTCGCGGTCGCGGTGGTCCAGCTTGCCGTTGCGATCGGTGTCGTCCACGGCCATGACGTAGGTGATCCACGTCTGCAGGCTGTCCCCCTCGGGGTAGCTCCTGCTTTCAAGTACGGGATACGTGACGTCGCGGATGTATGCCGGCCGGTCCAGCAGCAGCCGCGCCCCCGCGTCGTCCATGAACACGGCGTTGACCCACGTTCCCCCGCCGCCGCGCTGGTCGTAGACCCCGAACTCGGTCGACGACGGGGCCACCTGGTCTCCCTCGCCGTAGCTCACCAGCACGATGCGGGTGTCCGTGCCGCGCATCCGCTGGGGCATGCCGTAGCGCACGGCACGCGGCTCGTCGCGCGCGGGCTGGGCCTCGCTGGCCACGCGCACCGCATCGTCCGCCGCGCCCGCGTTGCCGATCCACTGCACCGCGACCAGCACCCCGCCCACGAGCAGGAACAGGAGCACCAGGCCGCCCACCACCAGCCAGGTGACGCGGAACGCACGGTCCAAGGAAAGCTTCATCGGCAGGCGGTCGAGGAGTGTGGGACGGCTCGGAAAGGTGCGCGGCGCGGGGGACGGCGGCAAGGAGGGGAGGATGCACCGTCGTGGACGGGAGCCCTCTCCCCCGCCGGCCTTTTCGCTCGTTCCTCGCGACGGCCGGCGACCCCTCCCCCAACTTCGGGGGAGGGGTTGGTCTCAGGCGAGCCGGGTGCATCGATGCGGAGTGCGCAGGGCGGCGGGCAAGAACCTGCCCGAATCCGCAGATGGATGCCGATGCCTTTGGGCCCGCTCCCCGTCGTTGCTGGCTGTAACCTGTAACCTGTCCCCTGTAACCCGCAGTTCCCCAGTCCGCTCGTCAGGGAGATGCCGCAGTGAACCGCGCGAGGTAAGGCTCGGCGGAGACCAGGTCCAGGTCCGGCGATTCGTCGATGAACTGCCGCAGCAGGGTGCCGTGGCCGCTACCCATGATCACCAGCACGCGCTCGCCGGGCTGCGCCACCCGCGCGATGTTGGCGAAGATGTACAGGTTGCGGGTGTACCAGCTGGCCACCTCTTCCGCGCCCTTGTACACGCTGTCGCGGCCCACCGTCGCCATCACCAGGTACCAGCCGTGCATGCTGTCCGCCTTGGCGGAGTTGGCGTCCGCGAGGATGCCGCCGACCGAGCTGGTGCGCATCCGCTGGCTGGCCTCCGCGACGATGGCCTGGATGGTGGTCCCCATCCGCTCCGCCAGCGCGCCCTGCCCATTCTGCGCGGCGAACTGCATCACCCCGCCCACGTCCATGTCCATCCGGTGGTCCACCGCGTACACGCGCTCGTGCCCCAGCATGCCGGCCATCCGAAAGCCGAGCTGGTCGATCTCGTTGCGGCCCAGCGTGTAGCCGCCGGCGCGGTACTGCTGGTACCGCGCGTTGTGCAGCGAGTCCTGGCTGGGCGGCGCCTCGATGGCGATGCGCGTCGGGCGGAACTCCGCGATCGCCTGCGCCAGGGCCGCGATTTCGGTCTGGCGGCGCGGCGCCAGCACGTCGTCCGCCTCCGGGCTTGCGTAGTCCAGGCCGGGGTTGTCCATGTGGTACACGCCGAGCACCATCACCTGCGCACGGGGCACGGCCGGGCTCTGCGTGTGGGCGGGCGTGGCGAGAAAAGCCAGGGAATAGGTAATAGGGAATAGGGAATAGCGGACGACGGCCATGAGACTGCGCGGCCGGGACAGGCTGGGCGACATGAGGGGCTCCGGGGGGCGGATTCGGGGGGTGACGTGCGCCGCGCCCGCCGCGGCTGAGGCCGTGTACGGGCGCGGTGACGAGCGGGTTTCGGTGGGATGAATCCGGTCGATGGACTCCGCCTGCGGCGCGGCGTGATCGGGAGTGGCGCGTCCCATCCACCGGAGACCGCAATCTCCCTCCCCCGCGCAGTTTGCGGGGGAGGGTCGGGGAGGGGGGCCCTCCGCCCGCGCCGGAAATCCGCTTCACCGGCCGATTCCGCATCCGCATCCCCCCAATCCCCATCCACCCACCGCCTCACTTCCCGAAGTACAACCCGCGGTACAGGGCCATGTTGCGCGTGAGGATCTTCACGTAGTCGCGCGTTTCCACGAACGGGATGCGCTCCGTGAACAGTTCCTCGTCGCGGTACTCGGGAAAGCGGCTCCAGGTGCGGATGCGCCCCGGCCCCGCGTTGTACGCCGCGAACACGCTGGGCAGCGACTCGTCGTAGGCGCGCATCTGGTCCGCCAAAAAGCGCGTGCCCAGCGCCACGTTGATCTCGGGGTTGAAGAGCAGGTCCGCGCTCCAGTCGCGGATCCCCAGCCCCGACGCCACGCCGCGCCCCGTCTCCGGCATCACCTGCATGAGCCCGCGCGCGCCCGGACCGCTGACGGCCGTGGCGTTGAACCACGACTCCTGCCGGATCATCGCCGCCACGAGCGCCGGCTCCAGCCCCCGCGCCCGCCCCTCGCCCTCGATGATGCCGCGGTAGGGCAGGGGATACAGGATGCGAAGGAAGCGCGCGCTCGTCGGCTCCCCCCGCTTTTGCAGGTCCAGGGCGATGCGGATGCCCTGCGACGTGTAGCCGCGCTCGTTGATCCCCTCTGCCAGCGGATACAGGAGCGCGCGGTTCTCCCCCGCTTCCTTCACCCGCCGCGCGACCTCGGCGGCGGCTTCGTCGTCCAGGCCGGCGGCGCGCAGCAGGTCGATGCCGTACAGCCAGCCGGCCACCGTCTGCATGGCCTCCCCGTCCGTCGTGGCGCTGTCCGGGCGCAGGGGGATGGGCCAGTACGGCTGGCGCAGGCGCTCCGCCGACCGCAGCGCGTAGTACGACAGCGGCTCGCGCGCGCGGACTTCGCGATACAGCGCGGCGGCCCCGGCGCTGTCGCCGCGGAGGGCGCGGACGCGGCCGGCCCAGTACGTCGCCTGGGGCCAGTACGCCTCCACGGCGCGCCCCTGGTCGAAAGCGGCCTGCGCGCCGGCGTAGTCGCGCGACACCATCGCCATCCCCCCCAGCCGCATGAGGGCCAGCCCCGCGCGCTCGGTGCCGGGCGCGCGCTGGGCGGTCCGCTGGTACCCCGCGCGGGCGCCGGCCAGGTCGTTGGCGTCGTGCGCGATGTCGCCGACGAGGAACAGCGCCTCGGCGGCGGAGGGCGTGCCGGGAAAGCGCTCCGCCGTGCGCAGGAACGTCGCGCGCGCCTGCGGACGCTGGTCGCGCCGGTACTGCGCGCGGCCCGTCAGGTACATCGCCTCCGCGCCGGCCGCCCCGCCCGCGGCATACAGCGGCGTCGCGGCCGCGTCCACGTCCGCGTACCGCCCCGCGGCGAAGAGCGCGCGGACCAGGCGCAGCCGCACGTCGCCGTTCGCCGGGTTGGCGGCGAGGAACGCGCGGTAGCCGTCGATGGCGCGCTGCTTGTTCCCCGCGCGGTCGTACACGGTGGCGATGGCCAGGCGGTCGTTCGCCGTCAGCCCGCCGATGCCCGTCAGCAGCCGCGCGGCGTCCACGGACGGCGACTCGGCCATGGCGGCGCGCAGCCGCTGGCGGGCGGACGCCGTGTCGCGCAGCTCCAGCATGGCCCGCGCGGCGGCGATGTCCAGCGCCGCGCGCTCCGCCGGCTCCCTGGCCTGTTCGCGGTACGCCAGGGCCAGCGCGCGGGCGCCGGCCACGTCCCGCGCGGCCAGGTGCGCGCGCAGCCGCGCGGCCCGGGCGCGGGAGGGCGACGGCAGATCGTCTTCCGCCGCCGCGACGAAGGTGCGCACGCGGGCCGTGTCGCCGCGCTCCGCCAGCGCCTCCGCCGCCAGGGTGGCGACCCAGCCGGAGACCGCGGGCACGTCGCCGCGCACGTGGTCCAGCGCGCGCACGCCGTCGTCCACGCGGCCGGCGCGCAGCAGGGCCAGCGCGTGCCGCAGCTCGCCCACCGCTCGCTCGCCCCGGTGCGCGGCGCTGCCGGTATCCGCCCGCAGGCTCACGTACTTGCCGTACGCCGCCGCCGCCCGGTCCCACTGGCCCTCCTGCTCCCAGGCGCGGCCCAGCAGGTACCAGCCGTCGCCGCCGCCCACGCGGTCCAGCCAGTCCTTGCCCTCCAGCAGGTCGAAGACGTTCTCCCATCCGCCCCACCCCGCCTCCGTCTTGGCGGCCACGAGCAGCAGCTCGGGGTCGCTCTGGGGCGAGGTGAGCTCGCGCAGCCGGCGGGCGGCGCGCCAGTTCCGCTCCTGCGCCAGCAGCTGCGCCACGTCCGCCGGCACGTCCGGGCCGCGGACGAGCGCGGTGGAGGCCGCCGCGGGCGCGCGGGGGCGCTCGGGGGGCGTGGACGGCTCGGCCAGCCGCACGGCGGCCCACACGAGCACGGGGATGAGCACGGCGGAAGCGCCGGCAATGAGCTGGGTGCGTCGGTCGTGGATGTTCATCGGGGCGAGACGGGCTGCCAGTTGTGTGCCCGCAAGGAGAGTGGCTGCTGCTGGATGGACGTTTTGCCCTGCGGCGGGCGTTCGGCATCGTGCACGGGAGCCGTCGCCCAGCGGGCGCCCCCACCCGCTCGTCGCCTCGCGACCTCCCCCAAAAACCCCTGGGGGAGGTGAAAAGGGATCGCAAGTAGATGGGCGGATATCGGTGCGGCACCGTCGTTGCCCGGCGGAACGCAGGGTGGATGATGATCCGGGGCCGGTGATGCGGAGGGGCGGATGATGCAGCACATGGCGGAGCGGCCGGAGGCGCTGGACAACGCGATCCGGCACATCGGGACGGCGATCGAGGTGGGCGGCGTGGCGATGCTGGTGCTCACGGCCATCGTCGCGACGCTGCTGCTGTTCCGCGACTGGTGGCGCGAGCGCACGTTCGCGCCGGCGTACAAGGGCTACCGGCGCAACCTGGGGCGCGGCATCCTGCTGGGGCTGGAGTTCCTCGTCATCGGCGACATCATCGGCACGGTGGCCGTGGAGCCCTCGTTCGAGAACCTGGGCGTGCTGGGGCTGATCGTGATCATCCGCACGTTCCTCAGCTTCTCGCTGGAGGTGGAGATCGAGGGACGGCTCCCGTGGAAGAGCGCGGAGGATGGAAGGAGGCGGGAGGAGGTGTAGTGGGGAGCTTTGCCCACGGCGAGAACTACGGATCGGGCGGCGAGTCCCAGCGGGTGGGCGAAGCTCCACCGGGCGCGGAGGGCCCCCTCCCCCCGGCCCCCTCCCCCGCTTCGCGGGCAGGAGGGGGAGACAGAACCCAGCTCACGCGCGAATAAGCTCGTCGAAGTCTATACCCTCTCCCACGCAGTTTGTGGGAGAGGGTGGACGAGCCTAAGCGAGGCCGGGTGAGGGCCCTTACGAGACGGAGACGTGCCTGTAGGGGACGAGCGCCGGCCGCACGACCGCGGGATCGTCCAGGCGCTGCGTTCCGAGCACCGCGCCGAGCTTCGCCTCCGCGCGATCGAACAGGGCCCAGCAGAGCTCGCTGGTGTCCCACCGGGACCGGAACTGGATCCCGTCCACGTCATCCAGCGTTTCATGGACGCGCCGCGCCAGGTCCTGGCAGGGCGCGTAGTCGTTGCCGGCCACCTCGTGCACGCTCACCCCGAAGCTCGCCAGCCCCTTTCCTTCCAGCTGAAGCATCCGCAGCGGCGCCGCCAGCGAAACGGAGGAGGCCCCCCGGAGCTTCAGCTCGCTGCGCGGGATGATGGGCACCTTCAGCCCGCGCACCAGCGTCTCCAGGATCGCCACGCCCAGCGTCGCGCCGAAGTAGCACGCGCCGTATTCACCGGCGGGCGCATCGAACCGCCCCTTCGGAGGATCGCCCTTCGCGGGCCCGAACCAGAGGGGGCCGAAGGCGAGCGGATGCACGCGCCAGAGCACCTGCGTGACGGGAACGTCCACCAGCGGCGGATTTTTCGGCAACCGGATCGGCATCAGCCCGCGACGTGCTCCCCGTACGTGGCGAGCCGGTTGAGGACGTCCGCGAGCACCGCCGGCTCATCCAGCCGTTCCAGCAGCATTCCGCGAGATCCATCGTCTACGTCGTCCACCAGGATCGAGAGCAGCGCCCACGGGTCGACGTGGCTCGCCGCCTTTGCCACCTCGGCCACGCCGGGGCGGACGCTGCCTCCTTCCTGGAATTGCAGGGAGGGGAACCCCCACTGTCCGCCCGGAAGCGGCACCGCGAGGAGCTTGCGGCGATCCATCCGCTGTTTGACGCCGGGTACGCTGATGCGGAGCACCGCCGCCGCCTGCGACGACGTGAGCAGGCCCCCGACGAGATCTGCGACCTGACGCTTGGCATCCGCACCGCGCAGAAGGAGCTCGGCCCAGTCGTTCTCGGCCGCGCGTGTTTCCGGCGTCGCGGCCAGGATCTCCGCGATGGTCTCGGCGGGCGACTGCGCCTCGACGGCTTTCAGCACCTCCTCGTCGCTCATCTGGTCCAGCGACTGGCGGAGCCATCGCTCCACGCGCCCCACGAGCGACGCACGGACGCTCGTCTCCATCGAAGAGCTGACGCGGAGGACAGGTCTGGGGGGTCTGGCGGGCACCCCATCCACCGTGACGCTCGCGACCCGCGGTCCAGCGCTCCCGCCGGACCGCGGCTCGCGGGCGCCGCCCTCCACCGCCTTGAGGATTCTCTTGCCGCCGGATCCGGGATCAGCCATCGTACCGCCTTGTTGTGTCTGTGCCAGACTGCGGGTGTGCGCACAAGTGCAATCTAAAGACCCTGCGCACATCCTGCAACGGGATCGCAACGGTCGCGATCCACCCATCCCCATCCCCTGTCAGAGCTTCCCCCACACGCCGCGCGGCCCACGCGGTGGCTTGCCCCGCGCCAACTATCCGTGCCCGCCCCGCGAGCGCATCCGGCGCCTGCCGACAGAGCGCAAACGCTTGTGCCCGTAAGTTTCTCGCGTCACCCGGGCCACACAGCCGGGTGGCGCCGCGCCGAAAGAAATCGCGCGGCGCATGCGGAATCTCCATCGGGAAGCAACGAACCCATGAGCGCACCCCACGATACCCAGAACGTCCAGCCCTCGCGGCGGGACTTCCTTCGTTTTTCGGCCCTGGGCCTCGCCGCGGGGGCGGCCGTGGCGGCCTGCGGCACGCCCGAGAACAACGCGTCCGCCGCCGCGGCGCCGGCGGCACCGGCAGCATCGGGGACGCCGCACCCCGACACCAACCACACCGGCGGCACCATCGGCGCCCATCCGCGCACGCCGCAGGAAGTACGCGCGGCGGCGGACGCCATGGACGCGCACCACGAGGCCGGCATCAAGTCCTTCCCCGCCAAGACGCAGGGCAAGGGCAACCAGAAGATGGAGCCCCGCATCGAGAACGGGGTCAAGGTCTTCGAGCTGACGGCCGCGGCGCAGAAGTGGGAGACGGAGCCCGGCAAGTTCGTGGACGCCTTTGCCTACAACGGCCAGGTGCCCGGCCCGCAGATCTGGGTCAAGGAAGGCGAGCGCGTGCGTGTGGTCGTCAAGAACAACCTGGAGCAGTCCACGGCCGTCCACTTTCACGGCGTGGAGGTGCCCAACGACCAGGACGGCGTGCCGTTCATCACGCAGCCGCCCATCAAGCCGGGCGAGACGTACACGTACGAGTTCACGGCGCCCAACCCGGGCTCGCACATGTACCACTCGCACCACAACGCGGCCGAGCAGGTGGGCAAGGGGCTGCTGGGCGCGTTCATCATCGAGCCCCGGGAAAAGCGGGCGATCGAGAAGGTGGACGTGGACTACGTGATGATCATCAACGACGGCAGCCACGGCTACACCATCAACGGCAAGGGCTTTCCCGCCACGGAGCCCATCGTGGCCAAGCTGGGGCAAAAGCTGCGCGTGCGGTTCATGAACGAGGGGATGATGATTCACCCCATGCACCTGCACGGCATGCACATGACGGTGATCGACAAGGACGGCTGGCCGCAGCCGCAGCCCTGGAAGTGCGACACCATCAACGTGGCGCCGGGCGAGCGGTGGGACGTGATCGTGAACTGCAACAACCCGGGCACCTGGGCGTTCCACTGCCACATCCTTCCCCACGCGGAGATGCCGAACGGGATGTTCGGAATGGTCACGGCGCTCGTGGTCCAGCCCTGAGCCCCTCCGCGGTCACGAGTCGGGCCCGTCCCTCCCCGGGGCGGGCCCGTTCGCGTTTCTCCCCACCCGGCGCAGGGGAACGATCCCCACACGACCGCGTGCCTTTTCCGATCCTTCCGCGCCCTTTCCGCGGCTACCCTTGAGGTGAAGCCGGCGGATCCGTTTCCATCCGCGGCCGTCCCGAGGTAATGGAGTCCGGACGATGAGCACCCCCCTGCGCACCCTGGTGGCCGGCGTGGCCACCCTGAGCCCCCGCGACCCCGTGCTGCTGCCCGCCCTTCGGCTGGCGGAGCGGACGGGCGCGGCGCTGTACCTGGTCCACGCGTACACGCCCAACCCGGCCGTGCTGGCCGGCGCCGATCCCGCGCGGCTGTACGACGATGCGCTCCAGGCGCGGCTGCAGGGTGAGGCGTACGCGCTGTCCCGCGACGCCCGCGTCTTTTGCCGCGCGCACGCCGGGCGGCCGGAGGAGGTGCTGACGCGCGTGGCGATGGAGGTGGGGGCGGATGCGCTGCTGCTGGCCCGCACGCGGCGCGGCCCGCTGGCCGGCGCGCTGCTGGGCACCACGGCGGAGCACGTGCTGCGGCACGCCACCGTGCCCGTGCTGGTGCTGCACGGCGAGCCCGCCTTCCACCGCGTGCTGCTGACGACGGACCTGTCGGCGCACTCCGTCCCCGCGCACGAGCGGGGGCTGGCGCTGGGGTGCGCGCTCGCGTCGACCAGGCACCCCAGCCTCCGCACGCTGCACGTGGTTCCCCCCGCCTCGCTGGAGCAGACGGTGGATGGGGCGGATGACGACGTGAACGCGGCCATCCGTGAGCTGGCCACGTTCCTCCCCGACCACGCGGTGGAGGGCAACGTGCCCGCGGCGTGCGTGCGGTTCGGGGTGCCGGACGAGGCGATCGTGCACGAGGCGCGGGCGTGGTCCGCGGACCTGCTGGTGCTGGGGACGCACGGCCGGCGCGGCGCCGCGCGCTTTCTGCTGGGCAGCGTCGCGGCGACGGTGCTGCGCCACGCCCCGTGCAGCGTGCTGGTCGTTCCGCCGGTACGGGCGGGTGCGGCGGGATCAACGGTGCAGGTCGGGGAGATGGCGATCGTCCGCGAGTCGGAGCCGGTGCACGAGGCAGCGCCCGCGTCGTGAGATGTGGATGGGAAGGAGCGGAGGGGCGGAGGATCGAGGAGGGCGGAGTGAGGGGGCGAGGATGGAGGAGGAGGGTGATGCGGAAGGTGGGATTCGGACCGGGTGGTGGAGGTCCGTCCACCCGGCGAATGAATTCGCGGCACCGATAACGTGATGTCGGCCTTCGCCGACAGACCACGGCACGGCGGAGTGCCGGTGATGGAGGCGGAGAATCGCCGCCGCAAAGCAGTTGAAGCCTCGTTCGGCGAGCGCAGCGAGCCGAGACGGGGCTTACCGCTTTCCCAGCGGCGGCTTTAGCCGCTCAGGACGGGGCGCCGCCTTCGTGCGGCTCCCGCCTCCCTACGCGTAGATCGATTTCGTCACCAGGTCGTCGCCGTCGATGACCTGGCGGTCCCAGGGAAACACGATGAGCGCGTCCGTCTCCAGCGCGTGGTAGTCCGGCCGGTAGCCACCGGGACGCACGAAGCTCGTGGCCGTGCGAATCTCCGCCGGGCCCACCTCGCGCACGGCGGCCAGCGCCAGCCGCAGCGTGTCGCCGCTGGTGGTGATCTCGTCGACGATCAGCACGCGGCGGCCGCGCGCGGACACGGGCGTGGGCGACAGCACGGCCGGCTGCGTGCGCACCACCTGCCCGCGCTCGCGGCGCGTCACCTTCATGGCCTCGAAGTCCGTTTGCAGCATGGTCGCGACGGTGGCGGCCGGCATCACCCCCGCCGTCGCCAGGCCGATCACCAGGTCCGGCCGGTACTCCTGCGACACGCGCACGGCCAGCGCGCGGCACAGTTCTCCGAACAGTTCCCACGACAGCTCGAACGTGCCTACCCCGCTCACGGCGGGCGACGGGTGGAGCGGGGCGAGCACGGGCATGATGGATCCCTCGTCTGGAGCGGCGGACGTCGGCGCGCGAAAGGGGACGTGCACGTTACAAGTTCCGTTCCGATTACGACAGCAAACGTTTATTTATCGCTCCGTCTGCCCCGGGAGCCGGGCAGTCCGGGGAAGGTGGATGGGAAAAACTGCCCGCCGGCGCTCGGGTGACCGGCTCCGGGCGGGTGTTCTGGATGTCCGATTCCCTTCGACGGTAGCGGGCGGCGCCGGGCGCGCGATAGAATGACCGCCATGGCCGATGACCTCCGCGCCCGCGCCGACGAACGCTTCGAGCGCGCCCTCAAGCAGACGGGCGCGCGCGATCCGCGCGGCTTTTTCCGCGACCAGCTCCGCGACCTCAAGGAGAACGACGCCGAGGCGTATCGCGGCGCCGTGCGCTACTTCCAGGAAACGCTCATCCCCACCGTGGCCGACGAGGGGTCAGACCCGGTGGCGGAGTGGCTGGAGTACGGCCGCGTGCTGGCGTCGCTCTCCACCCCCGGCCGCACGGTGCGGATTGATGCCGGCGGCCGCGCCCGCGACTATGCCCGTCCGGTTCCGCTGGAGGACATGGTGCTGCACCTGCCCGAGAATGCGGCGCGCCCGGCGCTGGTGCTGGGCATCCCCCCCAAGCTGACCCCCGCCCAGCGCGCCTCGTACGACCTGCTCGTCAAGCAGTCGCAGGGCTGATCCACAACTCGACGGCACTTGCTTGGATGCGTTCCCCCGCTTGTTTTCCTGAGGGAGGCGCCGCCGGATCTCGCCCGTGACAACCTCTCCGGCGCCGACCGAAGGATCTACTCTCCCCCTACAAGACATCCGCCTCCGGGCGCCGATCCTTCCCGTGCAGGAGAGATCCTTCCGTGCAGGAGAGAGTCGGGTCTTCCCGTGCGGGAGAGAGTCGGGTGCACGACACGAAATCTCGCGCGCGGGCGTAGACGAGAGCG
>DATING010000560.1:0-10777 GCA_035474555.1 Longimicrobium sp.
GCCTCCCTCAGGAAATCAAGCTTTCGGGAAATTCTTAACACACTCTCAGGCTCAGCTACCGCACCACTCAATCGGGGATGCACCGGTTGCGTCCACTCATCGGGAAGGCTGCTGTCCGAGCTCTTGCGCGAGCCCAATGAGAATTCCTTCGGGGCCCCGGATGTAGCAGAGCCGATACGTGTCCTGGTAGTTGACCACTTCACCGACGAGCTCCGCGCCCTGCTCGCGGAGCCGGGCGAGCGTATCGTCGATGTCCACTACGGTGAACATGACGCGCAGGTAGCCGAGCGCGTTCACCGGGGCCCTGCGGTGATCGGCAGCCACGGGCGGTGCGAGGAACCGGGAGATTTCCAGCCGGCTGTGACCGTCCGGCGTACGCATCATGGCGATCTCGACGCGCTGGTTCCCCAATCCGGTCACACGCCCGGCCCACTCTCCTTCAATCGGAGCGCGCCCCTCGAGTTGCAGGCCGAGCTCGGTGAAGAACTCAATGGCGGCATCCAGGTCTTCTACCACGATGCCGACGTTGTCCATCCGCTTGACCGTCATGATGTCTCCTTGGCGTCTGAACCACACGAGCGGAACCCGCGCGCGCCGAGAGTGGCGTATTTCCGAAAACCTGGCCGCGGGCTCCTCGCCATCATGCGCGCCTTGGGCGCCGTGGTGCGAAGCCCCGGTTCCTAACGGTGAAGCTGCCGTGCGTAGTGCCTCCTCAGCAGATCCCCTCCGAAGTCGTTTTCCAGATCGCGCCAGACAGTGTGGACGTGGTTCGCGCCGTCCTGTGTGTTGTCGTACTCCACCAGCACGGTAGGTCCGTGGATGCGGTAGTAGTGCGGCTGGCGGAGCTGGTGCGCACCGGCCCAGGCAAAGTGCAAGCGCTCAAACCCGGCCTGCTCGATACGCTGCAACTGCCTGGATGCCGAGGAGTCTGCCATCCGTCCGGCGTACAATTCGAGCAGCCGCCGCAGCTGCCGCTGCTGGGCAATCGTCATCTCGGCCGCGGGCAGGCCGGCGAATGCCATCGGCCCCACCACGGGAGCGCTGCGGGTAAGGATTTCCCCGAACGTCTGCGCGGCGATGGTGGCGCGGGCGCGTTGGGCAGGATCGAGCATGTGCAGCAGCTCGAAGGCGAGGTCCTCTTCCGCGGCGAGCAGCCGAGTCCCTGCCTGGGGGCCGCTGGGGACGCGCGCCGGGTCGGCACCCATGAAGAGCGGTGCGACGATCTGCCCGTGCGGCCCAAGATCCGTGACGTTCACCGACAGGTGATGGCCCTCGAAGCTCCAGCCCCAGGGGTGCGGACCACCCGGCCCGGTGAAGAGTGCCAGGTAGTAGAGCTCCGGATCGCGCCGGGGCCCCCAGGAACTCGCTCCTTCCAGTTCGCGGAGAATACCTTCGAGCTCGATGATGCCACGCGCGAGCCCGCTGCCGCGCTCGCTCAGCCCGGTGCCCAGCAACTCGAACGCTGCTGCACGTTGCCCGGCATCCATCGCCCCCAGCGTGATGCCGATGCGCCTCTGCGGAACGTACGCCCACCCGGTGCGATCCGGGTGATCGAAGGAAAGCGAGGCGACGGCACGCTGCCTGTCGTTCAGCGTCGAGAGGAACGTCCGCGCGGTCTCGGCCAATGCAGATGTGTCAGCGACGGATGCTCCCCCCGCAGGCGTTGGCGGTGGGGCACCGCAGCCAAGAAGCGCCCCGGTGAGGACGGCGGTGAACAGGCCTGCCGATCTGAACCGGGTGTACGTGCGAGGATTCGCCATGGACCTCGGCCGAGGAGGGAAGCGCGCTAACGCCCTCAAGCTCAGGCGCAGTGGGCAAAGAGCGCAAGTGTTCGCGGCGCGCGAGGAGCAGCTCCCGCTCCCTTGGCACCGGTGGCGTACATCTCCACATATCGTGGGGGGGACACGGAAGCGTGCCCCGGATGGCGCAACTCGCCGCGGCGGCCTCCATCCGCCGAACACCGATCCCGACCACGATTGGAACGGCCCAGGCTGCGGGCGCGGGATGCCGTGCGCCCGCATGGTGGAGGCCAGACCTCGAGTGCGCGGAGGGTCGCCGGGATGTCACGCGTTATTCAGTAGCGGTCTTTCCACGTCTCATAAGCCTCTTTGGCTGCCTCAACGGTCCATTCGCGAAGACCGCGGACCGGGATACGGCGAGAGTTTAGCTCCTGTACCAGCTGCGCGAACGAGACACCGTCGTACTGGATCCGCTGAACCAGCGTATAAGCCAGCTTCACCTCCTTGCGATCCACCTCCACAGAGCCGCCAACACGGCGCTGTCCCCACGGAGGATCGAAGGTGCGGGCTGCGGATGTGTTCGTCCCCACCGGTAGCACATCCTCGACCAAAGCTGCCAGGTAATCGCCGAAATCGATCGCGATTGGCGTGGCGCGATCCTGCTCCCATCGCACGATTGGCGACTCGGCGCCGTTCGCCGACGGAATGAGGCCGACCGGGTCTCCTTCCATCCCATCGACCTCGATCACCACGGCTGTGGCGGGAATCACTCTCTCGTTGCGCCACAGCACCGACTGTGCGACCACGGAGAAATCCCCGGAGGAAGTAATTCCGAACACCTCGCGAGGTGGTACCTCGAGTTCACCCAGCACTTCGAGAAAGCGTCGGTAGCTCAGCGGGAAGCGTACGCCCAGGCGCGACTCTGCTTCCGCGATTGCACCAGCGCTTGCGGGATTGCCTGCCGAGAAGTCGCCGGAAGAGGAGGCCCGCAGGCGGTGAAGCAGGTCGTGATACGGGATCATCGGCCAGTGGGGGGCGAGAGGTAGACGCAGAGCCGACGTGGATTCCGGCAGCGATCGGTGCAGACGGAGCGGCCGCGCACTACACAACGGGACAATGGTTGCCAGCGGCCTAACGACACAAGCCTCAGGGGTGCGGGGCCGGCGCGCAAGCCTGGCGTCCGCATAAGCTTAGATGACCCGCGATCCGATCCCATTCAACTGATTGTTGATGAGACGATAAACAACCGGCCCGCGGCATCCTGCCGCGGGCCCGTGCTTCGACACGAATCGGTCCGCCGGATCAGCCGGCGTGCGGCGTGGCGGGCTGGCGGATGGGAATGTCGCGCGTGCCCGCGAGGATCGCCTGCTTCACCTCGCCGATGGGCCTGGTGATGCGGATCTCGCGCGGGCACGCTTCCGTGCAGTTGAAGCTCGAGCGGCACCACCACATGCCCTCGCATCAGGATCTCCAGCCGCTCGCTCACCGCGTCGTCGCGCGTGCCGAAGATGAAGAAGTGCGCGTTCACGAGGGTCCCGGGCCCACCGGTGAGCGGGCTGTTCGGAACGCCCTTGCCTGGCCAGGCGCGCCCAACTCACATCAGTTCGACGTCCGCTGGATCCCATGGGCCGGCGGCGATTGGGAGGGCACACCCGTGGATTCGCGGACATCGCCGCCAACGACAGCTGCGCCGGATCAGAAGATCCGGGCGGGACCCTGCGTCCGGACCGGCGCATCCTCCCGCGGCGCGCCGCCCACCGCGTAGGACGCGAACAGCGACAGCAGCGGCCGCGCCGTGCGCCGGCGGCTCTCCTGGGTGAAGGTCGCGTCCGTGACCCGGAACTCCAGGCGGTCGCTGCGCAGCGGGTCGTTGATGCGCAGCGTCACGCGCCCGCGGTCGCCTGCGAGCCGCTGCGTCAACGCCAGCTCGCTGGTGAACGCCGGCAGGATCGTACCCTGTTCGATGGCCTGCGCGCTCCGGCGGTACGCGTAGAGCTGCATCGTGGTGTTCTCCGCCACCCGGAGATCGACGGTGAGCCGGGCCGTGGCGTACACGCCGCTGCTGCTGAACGCGGCGGCCGTCGTCTCCATGTGGGCCACGCTGCCCGCCAGCGTCACGACGGTGCGGTCCGTCGGCCGTGCGCGCACGCCGGCGTCGGCGCCGGTGGCTCGCGTCCGGATCAAGTTCATCGGCGTGGTTGTCGAGCCGCCGCTTGCCGTCACTGCCATGAGCGGGCGGATCGGGTCCCGTGTCCAGCGAAGAAACGGCGTCAGCTGCAAGGTCAACCGCGAGCCGCGCCGCTCCATGCCGAATTCCACCTGGTCCGAGACTTCCGGCAACAGCGACGGATTGCCGATGATCTCGTTCATGTCGTCCTCACCCAGGGAGAACGGGTTCAGCATCTCCGGCCCCGGCCGGTTGATGCGGCGGCCGTACGCGAGCCGAACCACGAGCGCGCGGCGCGCGTCGGTCCATTCGCCGCTGATGCTCGGGAACAGGCGCACGGCTGCCCGGACACTGGCGGCCTCGCGCTGGATGCGGGTCCGGTCCGCCTCCACGCGCAGCCCCGCCTCCGCGCGCACGCCGCCCGTCGATCGGTGCGCAGTGAGGTAGCCGGCGTGCACGGAGGTCTCGTAGCGGTAGTCCTGCGACACGGTCGCGCCAAAGTGGGTCGCATCGTGCCCGGCAGTGATGGTGCGGAACCGGGACTCCTGCCCCACGTCCAGGCCGATGCCCGCGAAGCGCATCCCGAGGTCGCTGCGGAGGACGTGTTCACGCTGCCGCGAGGCCATGGCGATGGTCATGAAGCGGAAGCCTGCACCCTCATCATCGTAGTCGCCGCGAAACTCCTCCTTAACCAGGCTGGTGCGCGCTTCGGCCGTGAAACGGACGCGCCCTCGATCCACGCCTGCGACGGCGCCCAGCTCAGCCGCCGGGATCACGTGCTCCAGCAGGCTGCCGGTCGCGCTCGCCGCCGTGTTCCCCGCCGCATCCGTGTAAACGAACGCCGTGCGGTTCCGGTACGCGCCTTCCATCCAGGAGAACGCGCCGCGCAGCGCCAGGGACGTGTTCGGTGTCGGCGTTGCGGCTGCGCCCGCCAGGACGGAATGCAGGCGGTGCCTGGCACGTGCGCGGCTGTCCTCCTCCGTCCGGAGAGGGAGGTCCCCGGGCAAAACGCTCCAGCGCGTCGTCTTGGCGTCCGTGCGCGGTCGCATGCCGGACAGGGAATACGTCGCATCCCAGCTCAGAATGCCACCCACGCTGCCCGCGGCGGCGGCGGAGCCCATGTGGTGATCTTCTGTGGCCATGGAGCCCGCCACGGAGCGCATGCCGGTGCGTTGCGCGGCATCATCCCGGAAGACGAGGTTCACCACGCCGGCAGCACCATCCGCATCGTGCCGCGCGGACGCGGCGGTGCCCGCCTCGATGCGTTCCAGCGCCGTCGCCGGCATCTGGCGCAGAAACGCGGCAAGGGCGTCACCGGTCAGCGGGATGCGCCGCCCGTTCATCAGCACGATCACGCCCGTGCTGCCGCGCATGCGGATGCGCCCGTCCGCATCCAGCTCCACGCCCGGCACCGTGCGCAGGAGGTCCGCGATGCTGCCGCCCGACGCGGCGGACGCGCGCGCGTCCACCACGGTGGCGCCGCTGCGCAGCTGGACGGCGTCGCGTTCCGCGCCCACCGTCAGCGTATCCAGCCCCAGCGGACCGCACGGGAGACGCACGCTGCCCGCGCTCACGGCAGCGTTCGCGAGGGTTACCTGCTGGCGGTGCGGCGCCTGCCCCGGGGAGCGGATCTCGAGCGTGTACGTGCCGGCGCCGGTACGGACCGCGAAGTGGCCGGCGGCATCGGCGACCGATGCCGCCATGAGGTGACGCCCGGGGCCGTCGCCGTGGAAGAGCTGTACGATCGCACCGCGCAACAGCGTGCCGTCCGCGCAGGAGGCCGTTCCCGTCAGCACCACCTGCGCGACGCTGGCCGGAACGCGGTGATGTTCCTGCTGTGCCGCCGCGGGCATGGCCCCCAGGGCACCGCACACGGCGGCGATCGCTGCCGCTCGTGCATGCATGCGCACCATGAGCCGATCTCCTGCCCCGGCCTTCAGCGCCCGCCGGCGGGCGTGGGGGGCGGCAGGCGCTCGAGGATGAAGGCCGCCACCCCACCCGCGGCCGGTGGGTCGAGGTTTGACAGGACCACGACCACGTACCCGCCATTCGGCTCGAATGCGAGCTCACCGTTCATCCCTGGCGCGCCGCCGCTGTGCCCGACGAATCGCCGGCCGCCCACGACCCGGTCCAAGAACCCATACGCGTATCGCACCCCCGGACCGGTCTCCACCTTCCCGGCGAGGAGCAGCGCCGTGTGCGCCGAATCCAGGAGGCGGTGCTCGCGGAGCGCGGCGGCGAAGCGCGCGAGGTCCCCCACGGTGGAGTACCCGCCCCCCGCGGGCGTGCCGCGCCAGGGCAGCGTCGGCGCGTTCGACACCAGCGCGCCCGGCACCAGCTGCCGTGTGTAGCCGGCCGCCCGCCCGGGCACGAGCGAGTCCTCCGGCGCCGCACCGGTGGCCGTCATCCCCGCCGGCGCGTGCACGCGCGCCGCGACACCGTCGTCGTAGCGGATCCCGCCCGCCCGCTCGATGAGGGCGCCGAGGAGCAGGAAGCCGTAGTTGCTGTACTCCCACCGCGCCCCCGGCTCGAACCGCAGGCCGCGCGTGCCGTAGAGCCGGAGATAATCCTCCGTGTTGCGGAGCTCGGACCGGTGCGCGGTGAACGCCGGGCCGAAGATGTCGCCCGTGCCGCCGGTGTGGGTGAGCAGGTGGTGAGGCGTCACCTTCGACGCCACCTCCGCGTTCGGGTAGTCCGGGAGGTACGTGCCCAGCGGCGCGTCGAGGCGCAGCGTCCCGGCCTGCACGAGCTGCAGCGCCGCGACCGCGGTCAGCATCTTGTTCATGGACCCGACGCGGAACTGCGTGAGTGGCGTGTTCGGGACGCCCCGCTCCCGGTCCGCGAAGCCGTAGGCGCCCTCGAACAGCGTGCGCCCGTCGCGGGCGACGAGCACGGCGCCGGAAAACTCGCCCGCCGCCGTGGCGGCCTCGAGCCGCGCGCGGAGCGTGGCCACGAAGGCCGAGTCGGCGTCCGCCCGGGTGGCAGGCGGTCCGGGTACGGTCGGCTCGCGGCACGCGACGCAGGCCAGCAGGGTCAGGGCAGCAACGATCGGGAATCGCTTGCAGATAGACATGGGACCACCTGGCCGGAGTGGGGTGCGTGGCCGAGTCGCGCAGGCGCGAGCATCTGCGCAGACGGCGTCAGGCCCTTCGCAGGGAGCCCGACGGGTGCATGATCACGATGCCGGGCCGCAGACCGGAGCGTGCCACCGGGCCGACCCGTATCCCCGGTGACGAATCCGCGTCATTCGCAGCTCACGGCCGGCCGGTAGACCTGGTTGTACAGGCTGCCGAAGCTGCCGCCGATCTGGGTGCCGCCGCCGGTTACCCAGATCAGGCCGTCCACGAAGGCAGACCCGACCACGCCGTGAATGGGGAGGGGCATGTCGGAGAGGCTTGCCCACTGGTTGGTCCGGGGATCGTAGTACTCGTGCTGGGGGGTCATGCCGGTCGGCGCCTCGCCGCCCCAGACGTGGAAGCAGCCCCGGGCCATGACGCCGTTGATGCCGCTGCGGCCGCTCAGCATGGGGGCCGCGGTCGTCCAGGTCCGCGTCTGTGGATCGAAGACTTCGTGCGCCGTCGTCTTGAGCGGTGACAGGCCGTTGCCGAGACGCCCCCCGACGACGTGAATGCGGCCGTTGATCGCCGCACCGGTAATGTGATTGCGCTGGGTAGGCAGGTCCGGCAGCACCTCCCACCGATTGGCCGCCGGGTCGTAGACCGCGAAGTCGCTTCCGCGCGGCACGCGTCCCCCGGCGACGTAGATCTTGCCGTCGTGCACAACCGCCACCCCCCCGCTGCGAGCCGTAGGCATCGGCGCCTTCGCGACCCATTCACCCGCCGTGGGATCCAGTTCGTAGACCGTGTTCACGTAGCCCTCCTGATCAGCCGTGAGCTGGCCGCCGATCAGGTAGATTTTTCCGTTGACGGCGGCGGCCATCCCGTGGTTGTTGGGCTGCGGGAGCTGCGGTCCGAGCGCCCAGCTGCCGCTCGCGATGTCGTAGACCTGCACCGTACGGGCCGTCTGCCGGCTCGCCGGATAGCCGCCGAGGAGGTAGAGCTTGCCGTTCGATTCGGCGACCGCCAGCTCGGAGTTGGCCTCGATCAATGGAGGCCGAAGCCCCCATTGGCCGGGGCCAACCGCCACGCGGTAGAGAACGAGCCCGGACGGATTTACCTGCCCTCCGCCTGCTACCGTAACGGACGCCGTGCCCGGCAGACCGATGAGGAATCCGGCCGGGGGCGTAACCGCCAGCGCATACGTTCCGGGGGGTACGTTTGCGAAGGTGTAGAAGCCGTCGGCGCCGCTGTTCGTGGTGCGAGGAGCCTGCCCGCTTCCCGTCAACGCAACCGCTGCGTTCGCCACGGGGGCGCCGGTGTTGTCGGTAACGATGCCCCGGATGCTGCCATCGGTGACCTGGGTCGGATCACCATCACCTCCGCATGCCGCGAGAATGACGACTGCCGCGAGGTTGAGCGCACGCCGCACAGCGCCTCCCACGCCGGGGCCCGGCGGGGAGGTGCCCGGCCCGGTCGCGGATGCGCGTGCCGGGATGAACGCAGCTGCCAGCGCCACTGCCAGTTTCATGAGCGCTCTCCAGGGAAAGGGGGATCGATCCGACTTCCGACTGCGAGTCATTGTCATTGCCAATCAGCCGCTCCACAGGTGTTCACTGGCGAGGGGCGGTGCGGTGCCGCAGTGGCATGCCTGTACGTACTGCCAGGCCTCGTCCACGTGCAGCGCGTCGTCAGGCGCGCGTGGACAGCGACGGATTCCCTGCCCCGGCACCCCCGGCCGCATGCCGCATGGCGGAGCCCGAGGCAAAACAGATGGCTGGGCTGACCACCATGAAAGCTCGCGTGCGATCCGGAGTCGGTCTAACGGGCTGTTCCGTGGACGTGTTTCCGGCCAACGGCACGAGAGGAGCGCATCATCGAACCGCTCCATTCAGACAATGCTCATCGCCCCTGACGCTCGTCTCCGTTCCTCATGTTCCTGTAGACACGCCACCGCCGCGCAACCCCTATCGGCCACGGACGTGCGGGTCGTTGGGAGTGGAGCCGAAAGTAACGTGCGCGGCACTCCGATGTCAGCATGGAAGCCGGCCCCGCGGCATCACGCCGCGGGGCCGGTTGTGTTCCGTCGATCCGCCGGCCCTTCGCTCAGGGTGCCGTCGGCTTGGGTTGGCGGATGGGCTCGGCGCGAGCGCTGCCCTCGGCGTGCTTTCGCGATGCCCGCGCGAGCCGTTCAACAAGGCCGTCCGGGATCGGTTTGCGCGGCGAGAAAGTGATGCCGGTCCTGGTCGCCTTCAGGCCTGCGGCCGCGATTTCTTCGGCATGTTCGGAGATGGCGCCTGAAAGCAGATACAGCCCGCATTGTTTGCTGAACGCCGCATAGCTCGCGACAACCGAGCCGCCCATCTTGAACCCCGGCATGTTGTACGCGACGATCTCCTCCGCCTCCGGCAGGGCGCCGGCCAAAAGCGCGCGCAACCGATTCAGGGAGGGCCGGAAGGGCTCGGGCGCCGCGGCAATGTAGGCGTCGTGGTCGGCCATCGTCACCATGGCTGTGTCTCGCTTCTGGTTCCGATTGTTCTCTAGATTTTCGCTCGCGCCGGCTTCCCTGTGCTGCCTCGCGACACAAGGGTCAGGGGGTGCAGGGCCGGCGCGCACGGCTGTCCTCGCGGCGAAAGCATGCAGGCCACGCATCCCCAGCCGAGGGTCAGGCCGCCATGCCGGAGTAAAGCACCCCATTTCCACGTGGCGGCCTGCTGCTGCGCGGGTTTCATGAACGCTCTCCAGGAAAGGTCATCGATTCACACACCGCCTCAGCAGCTACTGACAACGACGTTTCCTCCCGCCATCCGCTGCCAGTTGAGCGCCGTGGTTCGAGAGGGCAGCCAGCTCGCGCTCGAACGAGTGGAACTGTAGCACGCGTACGTTGAAATTGCGCCGGTTGACCGGTTGCCGAGCCAGCCGGCCGTTTCCGTCATTGGACGGAGCGGCCCGCCCGCAGTCAGCGGAAGGCGTGCCGCAAGGACCGCGTCGATCCAGTGGAACATCAGATCGAAGTCGGCGATGGGTCGATGATCGTACGGATCGATCGAAACCGCCCACGGCGCCCCGGCGGCTCGGCCGGCTTCGAAAACGGCCGTGATGTTCTCTCTCCGATACAGCTCATCCACCCCGCCGATCAGCAAGTATCCCGGGACGTCGCCCGCCGCCAATGCGGGGCCGGTGTTGTGGCAGGCGCCCTTCATGGTCAGGAACCCGGCCACCCGGGCGCCGTGAACGCGGGTGAACCCGTACGCGGTGCATCCCCCCATCGAGTGCCCGACGAAAAAGATGGGAATGTTCGCGAGCTCAGGATGCAGACTTTGCGTGCCGAAGTCGGAGAGCGCCTGGAGCAGCGTTCCGTAGCTGGCAGGGTCGTCGACCAGGGTGGTTGCTCCGACCAGCGCGACGTTTCCGCCGGCAAGCTCGAGTGCGCGCGTCCGTACGTGTGTTCTCTCGCCCGCGAGGCACCAGATACTGCATTGCAGCTCCGAGGTGCCGCGCACGAGCGCACGCGAATCCAGGGAATTGCCGGTGACAGGGTCCCGCAGGCCAGGCAGGAAAACGATCGCCGCCTTGTACTCGGCGACCCCCGTGGGCAGGTATGCGACCAGGTTCTGGTGCGTGAAAAGCGTTTGGGGATCCAACACGACGTCGTGGACGTTGGCCCCCTCGTTCAGGCTGATGCTCTGGACCCGCGGATCGAAGCGTGGAGCGCTCGTAGTGACCGTTGCGGCACCCGCTCGCACGTTCCGAAGCTCAAATCGTCCGTCTGCGCCGGTTGTGGAGGTGGCGCTCCCGATGCTCACCGATGCGCC
>DATING010000561.1:0-1540 GCA_035474555.1 Longimicrobium sp.
GGCAAGCGTCGGCGGCGTCGAAGGGGAATCGAGCCCTGGCGACAGCGTACCTGATGGAGAGGATCTGTGAGCGAGAGAACCTGAACCGGGCCTACAAGCGAGTCAAGCAGAACCGGGGATCTGCGGGCGTGGACGGCTTGAGCGTCCGTGACCTGGGTCCCTGGCTCGCGGTTCACCGGGAGGAGTTGATTCGGAGTCTGTTGAAGGGAAGCTACCAGCCACAGGCGGTTCGAGGGGTCGAGATCCCGAAGCCTGGCGGCGGGGTGCGGCAGTTGGGCATCCCCACGGTGGTGGACCGGCTGGTTCAGCAGGCGATCCTCCAGGTGCTGGACCCGCTGATCGACCCCACCTTCTCGGAGAGCAGCTACGGATTCCGGCCCGGGCGCAGCGCCCACCAGGCGCTGCGGAAGGCGCAGGAATACGTGGCCGAGGGGCGAGCGGTCGTCGTGGACATGGACCTGGAGAAGTTCTTCGACCGGGTCAACCACGATGTGCTGATGAGCCGCCTCGCACGTCGCGTCTCAGACAAACGGCTGCTGCGGATCGTCCGGCGCTTCCTGGAAGCAGGAATGCTGAAGCAGGGCGTGTGCGTCGAGCGCTACGAGGGCACTCCACAGGGTGGGCCGCTGTCCCCCTTGCTGGCAAACCTGCTGCTGGACGAGCTGGACCAGGAGCTGGAGCGGCGGGGCCACCGCTTCTGCCGGTATGCGGACGACTGCAACATCTACGTGCAGTCGCACGCGGCAGGCGAGCGGGTGCTGGCCTCTGTCACACGCTTCCTCGAGGAGCGACTCCGGCTGCGCGTGAACCGGACCAAGAGCGCGGTGGCGCACGTGAGCGAACGCAAGTTCCTCGGACACCGTCTGCTGGCCGGAGGCAGGCTGAGCATTGCACCGCAAAGCCTGGAGCGCGCCAAGGATCGGATCCGGGAGATCACGCGCCGCAACCGGGGCGTGAGCATCCAGCGGATGATCTCGGAACTGAACTCGTTTCTCTCGGGGTGGGTGACCTACTTCCGCCATGCCAGCGGAAAGGCGCACCTGCAACGGCTGGACGAGTGGATACGGCGGAAGCTGCGCTGTGTGCGGCTGAAGCAGCGCAGGCGGGGCCGCCCGCTGATCGGGCTCCTACTCAGTCTCGGCGTCCCGCCTCGGCGGGCGGCAGGGCTGGGCATGAGTCGCCGCGGATGGTGGCGCATCGCCGGCAGCCCTCAAGCTGCCGAGGCAATGAACCTCCGGTGGTTTCAGGAACTCGGACTCCTCAATCTCACCGAAAGGTATCTGAAGCTGCAACACTGAGAGGAACCGCCGGATACGGACCCGTATGTCCGGTGGTGTGGGGGGACGGGGGGCGCGAGCCCCCCTCCCACCCGATTTCTCTCTCCCCCGTCCCGGAGGGGCGGGGCAGTGGCTCCGCGGAGCCGGAGGCGGGGCCACGGGGCGGGCGAGGCCGAGCTCCCTGCGGGGTGGGGGAGACCGGAAGGGACCAAGGACGTTTCGGCTCACCAGACCACCTCCACCCCCGCCGCCCTGGCGATCTC
>DATING010000562.1:0-5376 GCA_035474555.1 Longimicrobium sp.
CCCGGAGCCGCGCCATCGTGTCCCGTCCCCCCGCCGGTCGGGCCGGGCCGGCGGGTCCGCTCAGACGCGGGCGCCGGCGGCCCGCGGGGCCAGCGGGTAGGCGTCGATCACCATGGCCTCGGCGGACTCCAGCGCCTCGCGGGTCTTGAGAAAGAACCACGCGGTGTTGACGATGTGCTCCATCTCCGCCTCGCGGTCGTACGGCAGGTTTCCGTGCACGGAATCGTACGCCGCCAGGATGTTGCGGGCGTGGCCGTGGTCGCGCAGGCGGTTCACGTACATCCGCTTCTCCTCGCGCCGGTCCACCCGCAGCCACTTGTAGTCTTCCATGGCGATCAGGCAGTCGCCCTTGTGCGCGCTGAGCCGCTCCGCCACGCCCTCGAACGTGTGCCCCTTCGCCGAGAAGGTGATGATGGCGACGGTCTCATCCGGAAAGGTGTAGGTCACAGCGATGTCGGAGTCGCTCCGCGTGGCGCGCGTGGGGTTGATGCGCACGGGGAACGCATCGCTCCCCGCCATCCGCAGCACGAAGTCCGTCCAGTGGCACAGGTTGCCCAGGACGCGGCCGCCCTCTTCGGGCTTGAAGTACCAGTGGTCCGGGTCGATGGCGTGGCCCGCGACGAACCAGTTGTACATCCCGGAGCCGGGCTCCGCCGCCAGCTGGTCCAGGATGATCTGCCCAAAGCGGCTTCCCGGCCGGTTGAAGCCCAGGAACACCTTGCCCGGGTGCGCGCGCATGGCCGCCACCAGCCGCTCCAGCTGGTCTTCCGTCACCACGTGCGGCTTTTCGATGTACACGTGCTTCCCCGCCTCCAGCGCCTTGATGGCGTACTCCGCGTGCGAGGCGTGGTTGGAGGCGATGTAGATCAGCCGGATCCCCGGCAGCGCGATGAGCTCGTCCGCGTCGCCCGTGTGAAAGGGGACGCCGTACTCCTTGGCCAGCGACGCCGCGCGGTGCGGCTCCAGGTCCATGGCCGCGCCGATCACCGCGCCGTGCTTTTTGCGCAGGTAGTACGCGATGTTGCCGAACGAGTAGTTGCCGCAGCCGATGAGGCCCACCGTCTGCTTGGCCGTCAGGGTGGTGCTGCGCGGCGGCAGGGTCTCCAGCGTGCGCCGCATGTGCAGCTGGGCCAGGACCTTGATGCGGGTGCGGGCGACGCCGTACAGGCGAACGTAGCGCGCGACCTTCTTTACCTTGAAGGCCAGGGGCTGCTTTACGTAATCCATTGCTCCGTAATGGCCGGGGCGCGCGCTTGCCACGCGCCCGCGCCAGATCTGGGTCATTCCCGGGGCGGCACCCTTCGTGTCCGCCCGTCGCGTGCGGCTGGGCCGGCGACCATGGGGCGTGCAAGATGGCACCACCGGCCCGTCTTGTAAACCGTGGACGCCCCCCCGCGGAACGGATTCGCCGGCCATCGCCGCGGGAGCGAACCCGTTGCGGCGCGGCGACCTGCGGCGGCGGACGGCAGACAGTGGACGGCGGATGCGGACGGCGGCTCCCTCCCGTCCGCGTCACCCCTCCAGCACCACGAAGGCGGCGGCGCTCTCCTCCGTGTGGGTGAGCGAAAGGTGGATGGCGGATACGCCGCGCTCCGCCGCCGCCTCCGCCGCGCGGCCGGTGAGGCGGAGCGAGGGCGCGCCGGTGTCCGCGGAGACCACCTCCACCTCCGTCCACCGCCCGCCCAGCCCCCAGCCGGTGCCCAGCGCCTTGAAGAACGCCTCCTTGGCCGCGAACCGCGCCGCGAACGACTCCAGCGCCGAGCGCGACTGGCGGCAGCGCTCCGCCTCGGCCTCCGTGAAGAAGCGGCCCAGGGCGGCTTCCCCGCGCCGGTCCATCAATTCGCGAAAGCGCGGGATGCTCACCATGTCGACGCCGATGCCCACGATCATGCCGTCCGCCTTGCGCGCGGGGCCTCGCCGCCGCACCATGACGCACGGCGCGAGGCGGCACGCCATTCGCAAACCCGCGCCGGCGGCGCATTGCCCCCAACCAGGAACGGAAGCGGAGAAGACGTGGCGCGTACCCCGTGGAGGGCCAGGATCAGGCTGTGGAGCGTGGTGGCCGCGGGCTGTGCGGCGGGCATTCTGTTGGGCTGGTTCCTGGTGGAGATGCTGATTCTCCGCTGAGGACTGTAGGGAATAGGGAACAGGGAATAGGGAATAGCCAGCCGGGATTCGCAAGGCTGGCGCTCCCTCTCCCCGGCCGGCGCCTGCATCCTGGTCCGATTTCCAGTCTTCCCCAAAGATCACCCTTGACACCATACCCACCAGTTGGTACACTGAATACCAACCAGTGGGTATGGAGATTGGGATGATGGACACGAAGCACCAGTCGAAGACGAAGCTCCTGGACGCGGCGATGCACGTCATCCGCGCGCGGGGCTACAACGCGACGCGCATCGAGGACGTGTGCGAGGCGGCGGGGCTCACCAAGGGCAGCTTCTTCCACCACTTCAAGGGCAAGGAAGACCTGGCCCTCGCCACCGCGCGGCACTGGGACGAGCTGACCGGGGACGTCTTCGCCACCGCCCCGTATCGTGCGCTCCCCGATCCGCTGGACCGGCTGCTGGGATACGTGGACTTCCGCAGGGCCATCCTGCAGGGCGACGTCCCCGACTACACCTGCCTCGTGGGGACGATGGTGCAGGAGGTCCACGAGACGCATCCCCGCATCCGCGAAGCCTGCGACCGCAGCATCCGCGACCACGCCGCCACGGTGGAAGCGGACATCGCCGAGGCCATGGCGAAGTACGGCATCCACGCCGAATGGAGCGCGGAAAGCCTCGCCCTGCACACGCACGCCGTCATTCAGGGCGCCTTCGTCCTGGCCAAGGCCCGGCAGAGCACCGACGTGGCCGCCGCCAGCCTCGACCATCTCCGCCGCTATCTGGAGATGCTGTTCACCCCCGCCAAGGAGACCGCACGATGAGCGCAACGGTGACCCATCCGCCCCGCGTCCCCGCCGGCAAGGTGGCGGTGGAGAACGTGAACCATCCCGGCAAGACCGAGCACCTGGACGCGGCCATGTACGAGGCGATGAAGCACGCGTTCCTGCAGATCCTTCCCGATCGCAAGCCGGGGATGACCGTGGCGGAGATCCAGCAGGGCGTGCTCGCCCACCTGCCGGAGGCGCTGTACCCGGGCGGCGCGAAGTCGGGGTGGTGGACCAAGGCCGTGCAGCTGGATCTGGAGGCAAAGGGGATCATCGTCCGCGAGAAGGTCTCGCCGCTCCGCCTGCACCGGGCGTAAGGCTCACACCCGCGAGGAGATGACGATCATGCCGGCGATCAACTACCTGGCCGTCCTGGTGGCGGCGGTGGCCGCCTTCGTGGTGGGCGCGGTGTGGAACGGCCCGCTGCTGTTCGGCACCGCGCGGACCCGGCTGCTGGGGATGGACCCGAACGCGCAGGCGGATACGGCCATGCCGGCCGGCAAGGTGCTGGCCGAGTTCGCCCGGGTGCTCGTGGTCGCGTTCGTGCTCGCGCGGTTCGTGGCGCTGCTGGGGACGGATGGGTGGGTGGATGCGGTGCTGCTGGGCGTGTGGCTGTGGATCGGCTTCCAGGCCGCGCTGCTCGCCGGCGCCGTGATCTGGGAGAAGATGCCGCCGAAGCTCTACGCCATCCACGCCGGCGACGCGCTCGCCAAGGTGCTCCTCATGGCCGTCATCCTCAGCGCCTGGCGGTAGATGCGAACAGCCGGCACACGGCGGCGCAGGCGCCGAACCGCCGTTGCCGGCTGTAACCTGTACCCTGTACCCTGTCCCCCGCAGTTCACACCATCCGCCGCGCCCACAAGAACATCCGCCGCAGCTCCTTCTCGTAGTTGCGCCGGCCGATCATGTCGTTGCGCGCCACGCCGCCGTTGCCCAGCGACGAGTGGACGATCTGCGATCCGCCCGTGGACAGGGCGACGTGCGAGCAGCTGCCGGGGTTTTCCGCGAAGAACAGCAGGTCGCCGGGCTGCAGGTGCTCAAAGTCGTCGCCGCACTCCACCGGCTGCCCCGCGCGCGACTGCTGGTCGCTGTCGCGGGGGATGACGTAGCCGTGCATGCGGTACAGCGCCTGCACGAAGCCGGAGCAGTCCACCCCGCCCATGGTGATGCCGCCCCACAGGTACGGCACGCCCAGCCAGCGCGACGCCGTTTCGCAGATGGCCGTCGTGTCGCCCGGAAAGCCCAGCCCGCGGGCGCCCAGCGGCAGCATCTCGCCCTTCGCGTGCCCCGTGCGCCCGTCCGGCAGCCGGACGATGCCGTCCTGCTCGCGCAGCACCCGCGCGGCCCAGGGCAGGCGCACCAGCACGTCGCCGCTGTCCTGCACCACGGACGCGTCCAGCGAGATCCACAGGTCGCCGTCCGCGCCCAGCTCCCAGGCGCGCGCCATCCCCTCGTCCATCAGCGCCACGTATCCCGCGTGGATCCAGCCGATGTAGCCGTCCACGCCGCGGCACTGCAGCCACCGTCCCTCGCGCCGGAACACCGTCAGCCGGCTGCCCAGCACGGCCTGCGACACCTGCGTGGACTGGATCCGGGGCCCCGCCAGCATGGGCGCGACCGCCGCGGAGATCACGGCGTGCACCCGGTCGTCCGCCTCCGCCTCGGGAAGCAGCTGCACGGCATCCACCACCTCGTCCCACGCCGTGAGCGTGGCCACGCGCCGGTGCAGCTCCTGCGCGGCGGCCGGCTCCGACGTGGCGCCCGAGAGCGTCAGCCGGCCGCCGTCGATCTCCACCTCCACGTCGAACACGGCGAGCCGGGGATCGGGCGCGAGCTCGTCGCGCACCGCCTCTACCATGGCCCGCACCTCGTCGCCGGCGCCCCTCACCGCATCCACCCGTCCAGCACGTCCATCACGCGTCCGATGTCTTCTGGCTGATTGTACAGGTGCGGCGACAGGCGCACGGCGCCCTCCCGCAGCACGCATCCCACCCCCGCCGCCTTGAGCGCGCGGAACGCACCCGCCGCGTCCGGCGCCGTGAACGCGAAGATCCCCGACCGGCGCTCGGGCCGCGGATCGCTCACGACCTCCATCCCCCGCGCCTCCACCCACGCCGCCAGCGGGTCCGCCAGCGCCAGCACGTGCGCGCGGATGCGCGCCGGCCCCGCCTTCAGCAGCAGCTCCACGGATTCAACCATCCCCGCGTAGTCCTGCCAGGGCTGCGTGGCCACCTCGAAGCGGCGGGCGCCCTCCACCCACTCCCAGCGATAGCCGCAGCAGTCCGCGTAGTCCGCGCTGGCCGCCATCGCCGTCCACCCCACCACCGGCGGCTCCAGCCGCTCCGCCAGCTCGCGGCGGATGAAGGTGAACCCGGTGCCGAAGGGCCCGCACAGCCACTTGTGGCCCCCGCACGCCAGCAGGTCGATTTCCGCCGCGCGCACGT
>DATING010000563.1:0-2501 GCA_035474555.1 Longimicrobium sp.
GCCACACGACCATGTCCGACGGCTACGTGCCGCTGGAGAAATTAATCGAGGTGGCGGCGGAGCGGGGCGTGCAGATGGGGGTGGCGGACCACGTGTCCACGCGCAACATGGACCGCTTCATCTCCACGCGGGCCAGGCTGGACGCGTACCTGGACGTGCTGGAGGACGCGCCCGTCTTTCGCTCCGGCGAGTTCTGCTGGTGCGACGACCTGTGGCGCACGCTGCCGGACGAGGTGATGGACCGCTTCGACTACCGGGTGGGCTCCAACCACGGCTTCAACCTTCCCGGTGGGGGGATGGCCTCGCCTTGGTGGCAGGCGCTGCCGCCGGAATGGGCGTACCGGCCACAGGAATTGATGGACGTGATGGTGGGCGAGCTGTGCCGGATGGTGCGGACCATGCCCATCCACATCGCGGCGCACTCCACGCTCACCCCCCAGGCGCTGTACGACCTGGAGGACGACGTGGACGCCTGGTGGACGGAGCCGCGGGAGGAGCGCTGGGTGGCCGCATTGGCCGAAAGCGGGGTGGCGCTGGAGATCAGCAACCGCTACCGTCTCCCCCACGACCGCCTGCTGCGGCGGGCGCTGGACGCGGGGGTCCGGTTCTCGCTGGGGAGCGACGGACACGGGCTGGAGCAGGTGGCCCGTCTGGAGTGGGCCGCGGAGACGGCGAGGCGGGTGGGCGTGACGGACGCGCAGCTCTTTGAGCCGGAGCGGCGGCGGGGGTAAGACGGATTCATGGGCGGGGCGGGCCAACCGGGACAACGGGAGACGGACGTGATGGGACGCGACGACGAGGCGGGGGACCCCAGGCCGCGGGACGAGTGGGAGCGGTCCACCGAGGAGCTGCACGCGCGGGACGTGGCCGCGGCGCAGGCGCGCCGGGGCGGCACGAGCCTGCCCCCGGCGCCCGGGACGGTGCCGGCGGACGGCATGCGCGTTACGCCGCCCGCGGAGGGCGAGACGGACTTCGAGAAGATGCGGCGCGACCCGGGCTCCATCCGCGCGGAGGACACGGAGCCGTACGTGGGCCTGCAGTACGTGGCGCGCCTCTTCAAGATCGTGGCGATGATCGTGATCGTCGCCATCATCGCCGAGGTGGTGGCCGGGCTGATGTACGAGGGCGTGGGCGCGGGCTTCAACCTGTTCGCCGAGGTCATCCAGGGCGGCGTGCTGGCGGCCATGCTGTGGGGCGCGGGCGACCTGACGCTGCTGTTCATCGACGTGGGCCACGACGTGCGCGCGGCGCGGGTGCTGCTGGGCCGCATGTCCACGCGGATGAACGCCACGGAGATGGGCGGCGCGCGCCAGCGCAGCGAGTCGCGCTCGGAGACCCGCGACGGGAGCCGTGACGGCCGCGGCGAGGCGCGCGGGGGCGACCTGCCGCCGGCCGAGGGAATAGGGAATAGGTAATAGGGAATAGCGGGCCGGTGGAAAGCCGGCTCGCTTGCTCCCCGGCGGGCTGCACATCTACTTTGTGCGAAGGCATCCACTCTCACGCGGAGTGGATGCCTTTCGCGTGGAGGGACGGGATGACGTTTGCGGATGAGATGCACCGCAGCCCATCCACCTGTCCGCGTCCGATGCTGTCATTCCGAGCGAGGAACGCGTGAGGAATCTACTCGCCCGTGGCACGTGGACGGCCTCGCGCCCGTGACCCCGTGCCAGCATCAGGTGGTTCGCTCGCGTCAGACCTGGAGGGGAGAGGATCGGAGATGATGATTCGGTGGATGCGTTTCCTTCCCCTCGCGATCCTCCTCGCGGCGGCGTGCGGGGACGATGCGGAGGACGCGCCCCGGCCGCCCGCGGCGGAGCCCGTCACGCCTCCTGCAGCCTCGGCGGACTCCGCGGATCCGGCCACACCGCCGACTTCGGCCGCGGCGGATTCTGGGCCGGGGCTGGCGGTGGTGGTGAGCCGGCGGGCGGAGCGGTCGTACGCGATGTGGGGGCGGACGGACGCGCAGGCGCTGGAGCTCAGCGTGGAAGACGGGCACAACGTGCTGTACGGCCCGGCGCGCATCGAGATCCGCGGCGGCGCCTTCAGCACGGAGCTCGCGCTGGAGCCCACCGACCGGCCGACGGTGTTCGCGTACGTCACGGAGCCGGGCGGCACGCGGCAATGGGTGGTGCCCATCCCCCTCGGCAGCACGCGCGTGGCGTGGGGCGAGGGCGCGGCGGAGCTGCCGGACACGCCGCCGCCGGTGGATTGATGCGGCTCCGGAAATCGAGTCGATTTCCGGAGTCATTCGGCGCTGCGCGCACCCTGTGGATGAACGTGCTGTTCAACCTCCCCCAGGGGTTTTTGGGGGAGGTGCGAGCCTGAGCGAGCGGAGGGGGCGCTCGCGCGGAGGCTGCCACACGCGCGAGGTTCCCCGGGATCATGGGCCGGTGCGGGGACGGAGTTTGCGGGAGACGGACGGATTCGGCGATGCGGGTGACCCTGGAGATGCGGCGAACGTGAGCGAGACGGCGGAGGCGGAGGAGCAGGCGGGCGGCGGC